>JAEURL010000138.1 GCA_016789165.1 Anaerolineales bacterium
CCGCGGCCCTGGGCCTGCTGCGCCTGAGCCCGCCGGCGGCCGCCCCCGCGCCGGACCGCGCCTGGCCCCGGCCAGGCTGGCTCGCGCCGACTCTGGCCGCGGCCGTCCTCGGGCTGGCGCTGCTCTACGCGCCGCGCCCGCCGTCCGGGCTGGCCGGCCAGCCGGCCGAGTGGTCATACCCGGCCGAGCTGCGGGTCTCGCCGCTGCCCCTCAAGCCCGATGAGGTCGAGTGGCTCACCCGCGACGGCGCCGACTCGGCCAGCCGCTTCCAGTTCGAGTGGCCGGGCCTGCGCGGCTCGGCCATCCTCATCACCAGCCGCACCTGGCGCGCCCATCACCGCCCGGAGCGCTGCTTCGAGGTCTACGGCCTGCGGCTGGAGGACTCGCGCACCGTGCTGCTGGAGGCGGGCTTCCCGGTGCGGGCCGTCGCCCTCGGCGATGACGCCGGCGGCCGCCGCCTCTCCGCCATCTATTGGTTCCAATCCGCCGCCGCCCTCACCGACGATTACGGCGCCCGCCTGTGGGCGGACCTGAGCCCGCAGCGCCAGACCTGGGTGCTGGTCTCGGTGCTGTTCGAGGGGGCGCCCGCCCCCGACGCCCCCGCCGTGCGCGCCCTGGCCCTGGCCTTGCGCGCGGCCGTGGCCGACCGTTTGAAAGGAGTCGCTCCATGACCGCTTCCCCCGCCGCGCGACCGTCCCTCTTCCGCCGGCTGTTCAGCCCAACACTGTGGGCCTATGGCCTGTTCTGGTCCTGGAACGTGATCTTCCTGGCTTTCATGCTGCTGGGCTTCGCGCCGCAGCTGCTGCCGGAGCTGCTGGCGGCCGTCCGCACGCAGTTGGTGCCGCCGGACTTCCTGCTCTACGCCGTGGTGCTCACGGCCATCCCCGTGCTCACGGTGGCGCTGGGCGCCACGCTGCTGCGCCGCTCGCCCGGCCGGCTCTTCGCGCTGGGCTACGGCGTGGAAGGGCCGTTGATGCTGATCGTGGGCCTGCGCTTCTTCGTGGTGCGCGAGTTGATGCCGGCCGTGGCCGTGCTGCTGGCCGCCGCCGGCCTGGGCTTGCTCACCTACCTGTGGCATCTGCTGGATCAGCGCCTGGACGCGCGCCGGCCGGCCCTGCACTGGCTGCGCGCCGCCGGCTTGACCCTGCTGCTGGGCGCCGGGTTGTACGCCGGCCTGTGGATGTTGTTCTACGCCGTGCCGCTCGGGTATGCCGGGCTGGAAGCCCTGGGCGAGATCCTGAAAAACCTGGGGCGCTTCCTGACCGAGCTGTGGCGCGAGTTGATCACCCTGGAACTGCGCTGGGTGCCGTTCGCGGTGCTCGGCACCACGCTGGCCATCTACACGGGCACGCTGTTCGTGGTCATGCCGCTCGCCGTGCCGGTGCTGTACGTGCGCGCCTGGTGGCAGGGCTGGCGGTCCCTGGCCGCCGGCGGGCGCTGGCCGCGCGCCGCCGCGCTGACGGCCGGCGTGCTGGGCGCCGCGATCGCGCTGGTGGTCGTGAACCTCGGCCAGCCCCAGCGCCGGGTCTTCGACCTGCTGGAGACGCCGCCGGCCAGTCCGGCCGAGGCCCAGGCCTTGCTGGGCCGGCAGGCCGAGATCCGTGCCGGCTTGCTCAACGCCTACCTGGCGCCCTTCCGCTACGTCAGCGCGCTGGGCGAGGTCACGCACGTCAGCGAGATCTACAGCTTCGTGCTCAAGCTGCCGGAGCGCCAGGCCGCCGCGGTGCAAAGCTGGTACGAAGTCATCGCTCGCCCGGTGCTGTACGTGCCGGCCCGGCCGGCCGACCTGAAGCTGGGCGACCCGCAGACCTGGGCCTTTACGCGCGAACCGGAGGCGGCCGCCGCGCTTTATCAGCGCTTCTTCGACGCGCCCATCAACGTGGCCGAGCGCCGGGCCGTGGTGGACGCCGCCCGCTCCACCTGGTCGCCGGCCCAGGCCCAGGCCGCCTGGCAGGCCGTGGACGACCGCGAGGTGCATCTGCTGCGCCAAGAGGTGACCTTCGTCGAGCACGGCGATTGGGCCGAGGGTGAGCTGTACGAGGTCTACCAGAACCAGACCGCCACGCGGCAGGAGGTCGTCTACTACTTCAGCCTGCCGGAGTCGGCCGTCATCACCGGCCTGTGGCTGGGGAACAGCGCCGACCGGGCCGCGCGCTTCACCTACCAGGTCGCGCCGCGCGGCGCCGCCCAGGCCGTCTATCAAGCGCAGGTGCGGCGCAACCTCGACCCGGCGTTGGTGGAACAGATCGGCCCGCGCCAGTACCGGCTGCGCGTCTTTCCCATCGAGCCGCAGACCTTCCGCCGCGACGAGAGCGCGCTCTTCTCCACCACCGAGCCGGGGCCGGAATTGCACCTGTGGCTGACCTGGCGCGGGCTGGCGCAGGAGCAGGCCTGGCCGCTGCCGCGCCTGGCCGAGAAACGCAACGTGTACTGGGACACTGCGACCGTCCGTTTGTTGAACGGCCAGGCCATGCCGGCCGACGCCGACACCTGGCTGCCGGCCTCCGCGCCGGCCAGCGCGCCGGTGACACCGCGCGCCCACCGTGTGGATTTCCCCGGCGGCGAGAGCCTGGTGATTACGCCCGTCTCGCCGGCCGAGCTGCCGCCGCCGCCGGCCGGGCTGCGGCTGGCCGTGGTGCTGGACCGCTCGCGCAGCATGGCCGCGCAGGCGGACGCTGTCGCCGCGGCCCTTGGCCAGCTCACGGGGCTGGGCGCGGCCGTCGACGTCTATCTGACGGCGGCCGAGGTCCGGGGCGAGCCCCCGACGCGGGCCGGCCTGGCGGAGGTTGACCCCGGCCGTCTCTTATACTTCGGCGGCCAGAACCCCGGCGAGCTGCTGGCGCAGTTTGCGGCCCTGTACACGGGCGAGACCTACGACGCCATCCTGGTGCTCACCGACTCTTCCGGCTATGAGCTGGGGCCCAGCCCGGCGGACCTGCCGGCCCTGCCGGCGCCGGTGTGGATGGTGCACCTGGGCGGCTTCCCGCTCGGCTATGACGACGCCACCCTGGAGGCCATCCAAGCCAGCGGCGGCGGCGCGGCCGCCAGCCTGACGGAGGCGCTCACCCGTCTCGCGGCCGGCGGCGCCGACGTGCTCGACGGCTATCGCTGGGAGCACGCGCCGGCCGACCCGGCCGCCGCCGCGGACCCGGACTTTGCGCCGCTGGCCGCGCGCCGCCTGATCCTGGCCAAGCTGCCCAACCCCCAACTGGCGGCCCAGCGGCTGGAGGTCCTGGATCAGCTGCACGCCCTGGCGGCCGAAACCAGCATCGTCACCCCTTATTCGTCCATGATCGTCCTCGTCACCGCGCAGCAGGAGGCCCTGCTGAAGCAACTGGCCGGCCAGGACGACCGCTTTGAGCGCGAGTTCGAGGCCGTGGGTGAGACCGTGGCAATCACGGGCGTGCCCGAGCCGGAAGAATGGCTGCTGATGGGGCTGGGGGCGGTCCTGCTGGCCGCCTATCTCTACACCCGCCGGCGCCCGGCGGCCATGGCCCGCTGATCGCCCGCCCAGGGCCGCCGCGCTCTCTCCAGGCGCAGGTTGTACAAACCTGCGCCTTTTTTTATTCCCGGCGATACAATCTTCGGACATCCTATCCGAGGCATCGCATGGAACTACTCATCAACGGTCAGAAACTGGAGGCCGGCCGCCTGGAGAACCGGCTGCTGGTGTACGTGCTGCGGGATCAGCTTGGGTTGACGGGCACGCGCCTGGGCTGCGGGGCGGGCTTCTGCGGCTCCTGCACGGTCTGGCTGGACGGCGTGCCGGTGCGCAGCTGCGTTACGCCGGCCAGCGAAGCGGCCGGCCGGGCCATCACCACCATCGAAGGCTTGGCGGGCACCTACCCCGCCGCCGAGCTGCACCCCGTTCAGCAGGCTTTCCTGGAGGCCCAGGTGCCGCAGTGCGGCTGGTGCATGAGCGGCCAGATCATGACCGCCGCGGCCTTCGTCAACGCCAACCCCGCCCCCAGCGACGAGGAGATCCTGACGGCCATGGAAAAAAACCTGTGCCGCTGCGGCACCTATCATCGGATCAAGCAGGCCGTGCGGCGGGCGGCTGAGCTGGCCCGCGCGCAGGCTTGAGGCGCCGATCATGACCCTCACCAATGCCAAGCCCCCTAAGTCCAAGAAGCGCCTCAGCCGGCGCGGCTTCCTGATCCTCTCCGGCGTCGGCGTGGCCGCCGCGGCCGGCCTGGTGGTGGCCTTCAATGCCGGCCGGCGCTACCTGATTGAGAACTTCGAGAACTTCGCGTCCGCCGTGGACGCCGAGCCCAACAGCTGGCTGGCCGTCACCCCGGAGGGGCGCGTGCGGGTCTTCATGCCCAAGGCCGAGATGGGCCAGGGCATCCACACCGCCTTCCAGCAGATTGTGGCCGAGGAGCTGGACGTGCCGCTGGCGCAGGTGGAGATCGTGCTCGGCGATACGACCATCCTGCCGCCCGACTCGCGCGGCACCAACGGCAGCAACAGCATTTCCAGCGTCTATCCGGCCCTGCGGCTGGCCGCGGCCTACGCCCGCGAGATGCTCAAGGCCGAGGCCGCCCGCCGTCTGGGCGTGGCCGCCGCGGCCCTCAGTGTGGCTGAGGGCGTGATCCTGGCGGACGGCCAGCCCACGGACCTGACCTACGGCGCGCTGCTCGGCGGCCAGCAGATCGTCAAGGTCCTGGGCGAGGCGGTGCTGCCGCCGCTCAAGCCCGTTGACCAGTACCGCGTCATCGGCCGGCCGGCGCCGCGCGTGGACCTGCCCGGCAAGGTGGATGGCTCGGCCCGCTATGGCTTCGACGCCCGCCTGCCCGGCATGGCTTTCGGCAAGGTGCTCAAGCCGCCCACCTTCGGCGCCACCCTGCGCGCCGTGGATCTGGAAAGCGCGCGCGGGGTCGCGGGCGTGCTGCATGTGGTGCGCGAGGATGATTTTGTGGGCGTGGTGGCCGAGACGGCGGAGGCCGCGGCTTACGCCCTGCAGCAGCTGCAGTTGAACGCCGAGTGGAACCAGAAGCCGCGCCTGGATCAGCAGGCGGACGTGGAGGCCGGCCTGGCGCCGGGCGGGCCGGGCGGCCAGATCCTGCGCGAGGCCGGCAACGCGGCGGCCGCGCTGCGGGAGGGCCGGCTGGTGGAGGCCGAGTATCAGACGCCCTTCGCCGCGCACATGATGCTGGAGCCGCCGGCCGCGCTGGCCCACGTCCGCCAGGCCGACGGCGTCTGGCGCGCCGACGTTTGGACCTCGACGCAGGGCGCCACCGGCCTGGTAAGCCAGATCGCGCGGGCCGCAGCCGTGGACGCGAAACAGGTGGTGGTTCACCCGCTCTATCTGGGCGGCGGCTTCGGGCGCAAGAGTGTGGCGGACGCGGCTCTGGAGGCCGCGCGGCTGAGCAAGGCGGCGGGCGTGCCGGTGCGTGTGCATTGGGATCGCGCTGAGGAACTCCAGCACGGCTTCCTGCGCCCGCCCACCGTCAGCCGTTTCCGCGCCGCGCTCTCGGCCGCGGGCCGGCTGACGGGCTGGGAACATCAGCAGGCCAGCGGCCTGGTCTTCCTCGGGATCCTGCCCGCGTTCGTGAAGCCGATCCTGGGCTGGGATTTTGGCGCGGTGCGCGGCGCGGTGCCCAAGCACTACGCCTTCCCCAACCTGCGCATCACGGCCTGGATGCGCGAGACGCCGGTGCTCACCGGCTTTTGGCGCGGCTTGGGCCTGCTCCCCAACACCTTCGCCGTCGAGTCGTTCATGGATGAGGCCGCCCACGCGGCCGGCGCTGATCCACTGGCCTTTCGGCTGGATCATCTCAGCCAGGACGCCCTGGGCCAACGCGCGCGGCGCGTCCTGGAGCGCGTGGCGCAGATGGCGGGCTGGGGCACGCCGTTGCCCGCCCGCGCGGATGGCTGGCGGGCCGGCCGCGGCCTGGCGCTGTGCGAGGATGTGAAAACCGTGGTGGCGCAGGTGGCGGAAGTGGCCGTCCATCCCGCCACAGGCGACGTGCGGGTGGAGCGCGTCTTCTGTGCCTTGGATTGCGGCCTGGCGATCAACCCAGACAGCGTCAAAGCCCAGGTGGAGGGTAACGTGATGTGGGGCGTTTCGTCGGCGCTTGTTGAAGAGGCCACCCTGAAAGATGGCCGGGTGAACGCCACGAATTTCGGCGATTATCCGGTGATCACCATCCGTCAGGCCCCCGCGGTGCTGACGGAGATCATCGACAATCCGACGGAGGGCCCTTATGGAATCGGCGAACCGCCCATCGGGCCGGTGGCGCCGGCCATCGGCAATGCCATCTTCGCGG
>JAEURL010000139.1 GCA_016789165.1 Anaerolineales bacterium
TGCCCTCACGTCTGTGCCGCTGGCATTTGTGGGCGGCCGGCTGGTTTTGCCCGGTCCGCTCTATAAGCCCCTGGTGGCGCTCATCCTCCTGTACGCGGCCTATCGCCTGTTGGCGGCTAAACCGGAAGCCGCTGCGCCAGCGACAAAACCAATCCCATGGTGGGCGGGGTTGACCGCCGGCGCCGGCATCGGTTTGCTGTCCGGACTGACCGGAGTCGGCGGCGGGATATTTCTGAGCCCGCTGCTGCTGTTCATGCGCTGGGCCGAGCCCCGGTCCGCCTCGGGCGTCGCCGCCGCTTTTATTCTGGTCAACTCGATCGCCGGCCTCCTGGGTCAGTTGGCCAGCCTGGCGGCGCTGCCGAGCGCCAGCCTGCTGTGGGCTATCGCGGCGGTCGCCGGCGGGTGGATCGGCGCTGAATTTGGCAGCCGGCGGTTGCACAACCCCTGGATCCCGCGCGTGCTGGCGGTGGTGCTGGTGATCGCCGGGTTGAAAATGGCCTTCACTTAAGCGCCGGCCGGCCCGCCGCGCGCCGGCGGTCAGCTCGCTCCGCCCGAGGGGTCACGCCGCGCCCCCACCTTCGGCGCCCGCGTGGCCTCAGGCCGGCGTGAGCGCCTCCGTCAACCAGCCCTCGATTTCAGCCGCGCGTGGCACGCGGCCGGCGCAGACGACGCGTTCGTTGACGATCAGGGCCGGCGTGAACAGCAGGTTGTAGGCCTGGAGCGCCAGCGGATCGCGCACGTGCTCCAGGCGCGCCTCCAGGCCGGGCTGCCCGCGCCGGAGGTTCTCCAGGGCCGCCGTCGCCGCGCGTTCCAGCGCGAAGCAGCGCGGGCAGCCCGGCCCCAACACCTTGACGTGCAGCATGCCCGGCCTCAGGCCGTGGCCAGCGCGTTCGTCAGCCAGGTGGTCACCTCGACCGGGGTGGGGATGCGGCCGGAGCAGACCACTTGCTCATTGATCACCAGGCCCGGCGTCGAAAGGATCGGATAAGCCGTGATCTGCGCGTAGTCCGTGACCTTGATGATCTCGGCCTCGATCGCCAGGCCGGCGACGGCTTGCCGGGCGACAGCTTCCACTTTCTTGCAGTTGGCGCAGCCGGAGCCGAGGACTTTGATGGTCAACATGTAGGTTCTCCTTGAGGTGAAATCAGTCGGTTGACGTGGAGTGCGCCAGAGCGTGGCGCGCGTTCCGCCGGTTGAGCAGGTACAGGGCCAGGCCCAGCGCGCCCAGCACGGCGACGATGTAGCCGCCCAGCCGCCAAGCGCTGGCGCCGTCCACCCAGGCGCCGTAAATCAGGCCGGCCAGCGCGCTGAAGGCGGCCACCCAGCCCACGTAGACCCAGGCTTTTAGCCGGCCGATGATGGTGGCGATGATCAAGATGCTCTGCAGGCTGAGCTCGGGGTCGGCCATCAGGTAGGCCAGCAGCGGGCCGCGATGCATGCCCAGGCTCAGGAACATGTTGGCGATGGGCACCTCCACCAGCGTGGGGAAGTACATGAAGACGCCGAAGAGCACGCCGGCCAGGTTGCCCAGCAGGGTGTTGGCGCCGGCCAGGGTCTCGATCCACTCCGGACGGATGAGGGCGCGCAGGACGCCGACGACGAAGACGCCGACGACGAGCAGGGGGAAGATCTGCTTGACGAAGCGCCAGGACTCCCACAGCCATTCCTGGCGCGCGTGGGGCTCGATCTGGCGCGCGATCCCGACCAGGGCCAGCAGGCCCAGCGCGACGGCGAAGAAACGGCCGGTGAAGGCCAGGGTCACGCCCTCGGCCTGCGGCTTCACCCCCACGGCGGCCACCAGCAGGGTCAGGGCGGTCAGGGCCAGCGCCGCGAGCGTCCAGTGGTTCAGGCCCTCCAGCACGTTCTCCATCCCGCGCCAGGCGGTGACGCCGATCAGGGCCAGCAGGCCGATGAGCAGCGCGCCTTGGGCCGTGATGCCCTCCTCACCCTTGCTCGGATCAAAGGGCGCCAGGTTGAACAGGAACGCCTGAAAACCATCGACGCCCGGCACCGGCACCGTGACCTGGGCGTAGGTGTTCGTCAGCACTTCCACCTTGAGCGTGCCCGCGATCAGCAGCGCCACCAGCACCAGCAGGAAGGCCAGGGCCGGCCGGCTCATGGCGCCGCGGCCCGCGAACAGGGCGTCGGTGGCCTGGTCGTGCGCGGCGTCGGCGCGGCTGAAGATCAGGGCCATGATCAGGCCGATGCCGATGCCGAAGGCCAGGGACAACACCAGCCGCGCGGCGGCCAGGTCCGGGCCGATGACGACGCCGGTGTAGGCCAGGGCCAGCAGGTTGCCGGCCGGGGCGAAGAACAGGAACGTGATGGCCGGCCCCAGCCCGGCGCCTTTCTTGTAGATGCCGGCGAAGAGCGGGACGATGGTGCACGAGCACACCGCCAGCACCGAGCCGGCCAAGGCGGCCGCTGGATAGGAGATGAACTTGGGGGTATTGCGGCCCAGGAAGCGGGTGACCGTCTCCTTGGGGATCAGGGCCGTCATGGCCCCGGCGATGTAGAAGGCCGGCACCAGGCAGAGCAGGACATGGGCGGCCAGGTAGGCGCCCAGGTTGCCGAGGCCGCTCTGCAGGAGGGACGTGACGAATTCCATCGCGATAAGTCTCCGGAGTCGCCCGGCCACGGGCGACGGTAGTTATTCAAGTTTCCGAATGCTGCCCGGCAAAAAAAGAGAGTCAGGCGGGCATCGGTTCAGCCACCGGCTGGCACTTCGGGCACGGGCACTCGGCCGGGCGGGCCGTCGGCACGGCGGCTGGCTCGCCGACGGGGTTGGCCGCGTCGATCACGCGGAAGATCGCCGGCTCGGCGACGCGGTAGAAGACGTTGGGGCCCTCGCGCCGATCCTGCACCAGGCCGGCCTCGCGCAGGCCCATCAGGTGCTGTGAGATGTAGGCTTGGCGGTAGCCCAACACGGCCTCCAGATGGCAAACGCATTGCTCGCCTTCGCGCAGGATGTTCAGGATAGCCAGCCGGGCTGGATGTCCCAAGAGCTTGAAGAGTTGAGCAGGCGAATTCCAAAGGCCCATATTCAAATACCCGAATGTGACATTAGCGGCGGATCGGGGCGGGCGTCCCTGCCGGATGTCACTGAGTCACAATGACGTTCCGCTTGACCAAAATCGATCCAATTTCGCCAAGCGGCCCTCGCTCGGGGTGATGTTCAGCACTTGAGGGCGGGGCTGGCCGCGGGGCAGGAGGGGCGGACTATCCCGGCCGGCCCGCGTTCAGACCGTTCAGCTTGGCGTAGCCGGGGCTGGCTCGGCCGGCCGCACCACGATGCCCAGCACCGCGGCCAGGATCAGGCCGGCGCCCAGCCATTGCAGTGACGCCAACCGTTCCCCGAGAAAGAGATAGCCGCCGGCCACGCCGAAGACCGGCGTCAGGTTGAGCATGGCGCCGGCCAGGCTGGCGCGCACCCGGCGGAGCCCATGCAGATAGAACCAGAACGCCAGGGCGTAGTAGAGCAGGCCGGCCAGCCCGCTCCCGATCCAGGCCGGCCAATCGGCGGGGAAGGCGGTCACGGTGCCGGCCAGGGTGCATTCGAAGGGCCAGAGGGCCGCGGCCCAGATCAGCGCCGCCGACTGCTGGACCGCCAGGCTGAAGAGCGTGTCGGTCTCGGCGTTCAGCCGGCGGGCCAGGACCGTGTACAGGGCGCAGCAGAGCACGCCGGCCAGGATCAGCACCGTGCTCTGCCATTCGGCCGCCAGCGCGCTGCCCCCCAGGAGCCCGCTCACCAGGAGCACACCCAGGACCGCCACGCCCGAGAGGGCGGTGAGCCGCCCGGAGAGTCGTTCCCGCAGCCCAAGCCACGCCAGGCCCAGGATCAAAATCGGTTCGGTGGCCCACAACAGGGTGGAGAGGCTGGCGGTGGCGGCCGCCAGCCCGAGCAGACTGAAGGTGTACGACAGGCCGGGGTTGAGCCAGCCGAGCAAGCCTTGCTGGATCATTTCCCGGCGGGTGAGCCGGCGCCGGCCACGGATCAGCAGCAGGCCCCACAGGCCGGCGACGCTGACGGTCAGTTGCAGGGCGAGCAGGGTCAGCGGTGAGACGGAAGCGAGCAAGCTTTTGGTTATGACGGTCGCGCTGCCCCAGCAGGCGCAGGCTGCGGCCAGGGCCAGGATCGGCCGGGTGTCAATGGTTAGGCGCTTCATGCGGACGCTCCCCAACAGAGCCATGGGCGGATGAAATTCGCAGCGACAGCGACGGCGGCCGCCTTGGGCAGTCTTCGTCATCGCAGCTATCCGAACCTGGCAGGTGGAGCGGCCGGCAAAACATGGTGGGGGCCTGATCGTCGGAACAAAGCTTTCCGCACGCCGATGGCTGGGTTAAGCGCCAGCGAGCGCCGGGGCGCTCGGCGTCAGCCGATTTTAGCGCTGTTCTGGCCCGCGGGCTGCGCAGCGGGGAGGGTTGATGACCGCAGGCCATGCCTCAGGCTGGCCCCGAGGACCAGGCCGTACACCAGATGCATGGCAAAGGCAACGCCGAACCATGGCACAGCCTCAGCCGGCGTCATCTTCAAAACGACAGCCGCCGCCGCCAGCAGCGGCTGGCTGACGACCTCGACGAAGAGAACGCCGAGCCCCAGGCCCTTGGCCGTAGAGTCCAGGCGCAGCCCGGCGATGCCGGTCACGGCCGCCCCCAGCGCGGCGCCCAGGACGGGGCCGATCACATAGTGCAACAGCGCACCGAGCGGAGCGCCGCCGGCCACGGTCTGGCCCAGCCAGGCGAGGAAACCCGCTGCGGCGTCGCCGCAGACCGAGAAGGACAGGCTCGGCGGCAAGCCGGCCGCCAGGAATAGCCCGGTCCCGAAGAGGTCCATCAGCATTGTGCCGGCCAGGCCTCCGATTGACCCCCACACCAAGCCCCGGCGGAGGGATGGGTTGTCCAGCCGATGCCCCAAGTCTTGCGGGGTCACGCCCAGCTGTTCTGAATGGAGTGGCTTCGCTTTCATTGATGCCGTCCTTCGATTGACTGAGCCGTTTCTGATCCAGGCGACGGGTCGGCGGGGTGCCCCGGGCACCCCGCCGGCCCAACGGCCCGCGCGGCGCACCACTATCCTGGTCAGCGGCGGGCCGCCGCTTCGGCGTTGCAGATCCGCCGCTCGGCCTGATAGGATTTCCAGCCGGGCCACCAGGTGGCGTGCCAGCGATGCAGGCGGGCGAAGATCGACTGCGGTTGCGCCATGGCCTGGCGGCGGATGGGGCAGTCCGCGCAGCGGTGCAGCTTCTCAATGTACTTGAACATCTCCGGTTCTCCTGTTCACGCGTTCTTGGTTCTGATGAGTTCGCGGGCCAGCAGGATTAGGCCCAACACAATCAGCAGGATGGCAAAGATTGGCACCTCAAAGGGCAGGTTCAAGACCGCCGCGGCCAGTTCCAGCCCGCCCAGCACCAGCGCCAGGATGCCGAGCGCGGTCGTGAATCCGCTGGTGGGGATGCCGTTCAGCGACCGGGCCGCATTCAGGCCGAGGAAAATCAGCCCAAGGCCGATGGCGCCGACGCCGTGCGGCAGGAAGGTGGAGAGTTCGGTCACCCCCCACCAGATGAAAAACGCGCCCCACGCGATGGTTTCCAGAGCGCGATTCGGGGTTCGGGTGTCGCTCGTTTCCGTAAGCATGTTTTGACCTCCAGGTGTGCTGGTTTCTGCCCGCTCTCAGCCCTTGGGATCGGCCTCGCTGACCGACAGCAAGGTCAGATTGAGGCGGTTCAAGGTGTTCAGGATGCCCATCAGGGCGGCCTGATCCACGATCTGACCGGAGAGCATCGTTTCGCCGTTATCTAATTGCCTCACCTCCAGCCCCGCCAGCCAATCAGACCATTGGCTGCCGAGATGACCTTTGACGCGAATTTCGAAGGACTTCCCGGCTGAAGCCAAAACGGGCGCCCTTTGAACCTTGTCATCCATGAGTGTGATCTCCGGCCGGCCCATTCAGTTCGCGTCTGGGCCGCCTGTCATTGAGCACAATCTAGCGCTTCTGGCGCTCGGGATCATCGTCTGGAAGTTGTATCCGGGGTTGCAGGTGGGGTTGTAGGGCGGATGGCACCCAGCCCGCGCCGGGGCTTTCCCGGCCGGCCGGCGGCCGGGGCCGTGCGCCGAACAAAAAAGCCGACGGCGGAGGCCAATCCGCTGCCGGCTTGCCGCTGGGGCCTTCGCTCTGGGATTACTCGAATAGTTTGAGCTCTCGTCCGCGGGCGATGGCCTGCGCTCGATTGGCCGCGCCCAATTTGTTGTAGATATTACTGATGTGGCGCTTGACCGTCGGCAGGGAAAGCACCAATCGGGCGGCGATGTCCTGGTTGGAGCAGCCGGCCTCGATAAGCCGCAACACTTCTATCTCGCGCAAGGTCAGCGGCTCGATCAGGAGTTGGGCCGGAGGCGGGGCCGGGCGGGAGGTCTGGTCCATCCCGGACAACAGCTCGGCCGGATATCCGGCCCCCAGCTGCCGCACTTTGGCCTGGTACAGCAGTTTCGCCAGCGGTTCGCCTTCGTCCAGGAAGGTGCGCACCAGGCCGGCCGGCCGGCCGAGCACCAGGGCCTTTTCCAAGGCGGCCAGCGCTTGCGCCAGTTCTTTCTGCGCCTGAAAGACCAAGGCCTGGAGCAGCCGGAGTTCGACCATTGACCATGTTTGCCGGGCCGCCTCCGCCACCTGAAGCAAGCGTTCGGAGAGTGCCAAAGCAGGGTCAAGCTCACCTCGGGCGATGAGC
>JAEURL010000143.1 GCA_016789165.1 Anaerolineales bacterium
GTGGCGGGCCCTGCCGGCCGTCGGCCCGGACCTGTTCTACAACGCCGACGTCGCCGCCAACCCCGCCGCCTTCTTCAGCCAGGTGATCTTCTCGATGGGCTGCCACGCCGGCCTGAGCGTGCCGGACGGGGCGGTGGGCAACGCGCTCAGCAGCCCGGACTTCGCCCAGGTCTTCGCCGGCGCCGGCGCGGCCAGCTTTGTGGCCAACACCGGCTACGGCTACGGCATGGATGACTCGGTCTACGCTTCCGAGCAGCTGATGCTCTTCTACACCCAGGAGCTGGGCGCCGCGGCCGGCCGGTCCGTGGGCCAAGCCCTGCTGGACGCCAAGCGCCGCTACTTCGCCAGCCTGCCGGCCGAGGGCTTCGGCCTGTACGATGAGAAAGCCCTGCTGGAGGCCACGCTCTACGGCCTGCCCATGCAGCGCGTGACCGTCCCCAGCCCGCGGCCGGTGAGCAACAGCGCCCTCCACCCGGACTTCGGCGCCGCCCAGCCGGCCGGCCAGCTCACCAGCATCGGCCTGGACCTGAGCCTCAGCCCGGCCGCGACGACCTCGCTGACCGGAACCGTCTACAGCTTCGCCGGCGAAACCCAGGCCTTCCCCGGCCGGCCCATCCAGCCGCGCGGCGGCGTGGCGGCGCCCGCCCCGGCGGGCCAGCTCCTGCGCGGCGCCCTGCTCACCGGGGCCGGCTACACAGATCGGCCCACCTTCAACCCCGTGATCGCCCGGCCGGTCACCGACGTGGCCCTGCCCGAGCCGGCCTACACGGCCGCCGGCTGGACGCCCGGCCAGTTCTGGGCCGTCAACGGCCTGGCCGGCCAGCCGCGCGTCAACGTGGTGGGCGGGCAGTTCAACCCGGCCGGCCCCGGCGGCCTGCCCACCGAGCGCCTCTACACGGATCTGGCCCTGGACCTGTACTACGCCCCGACGGCCTCCACTGACTTCGCCCCGCCGGTCGTGCGCGACGTCAACAGCCAGATGGCGGCGGCCGGCGGCGCCGCGGTCTTCGTCAACGTCGAGGACGTCTCCGGCGTCCAGCGCGTGCTGGCCACCTACAACGACGCCGGCGCCGGCCGCTGGCGCAGCGTGGACCTGGCCTTGGACGGCGCGGGCGTGCTGTGGACGGGCGTCCTGCCCGTGCCGGTGGATACGCCCTTCTTCGTGCAGGCCCTGGACACGGCCGGCAACTCCATCTACGCCGACAGCCGCGGCGGCTACTACCGCGCCGGCCGCTCCGCCTCGGATGCGATCAACCTGGTGGGCGTGCCGCACGTCTTCACCGCCACCGTGCAGATCGACGACGGCGACGGCGATGCCGTGGTGTGGGAGCCGGTGCCGCTGGACGTCAGCGGCCGGCTGTTGATCAGCCTGGGCGGCATCCCGGCCACACGGTCAGACTGTGTGCTGGACGCCGCCGGCCAATGCCCGATTGTGATCACGGCCACGGTGCCCGGCCACGTCATCCTGGGCGTCCAGTGGTCGGGCGACGTGACCACCCAGGAAGGCCTGGCCGTGAACGTGGACGGCCGCGTGGACGACATCGTCAAGACCTACATGGCCGCCGGCGTGCAGATCACGCCGCGCAGCCAGACCCTGGAAGTCAACTCTCCGCTGACGCTCACCGTCCACGTGACCCGGGACGAGGGCGCCGGGCCGGAGCCGGCCGCCGGCGTGACGCCCACCGTCACCTTCTCCGGTCCGGCCCTCACCAATGGCTGCGCGGCCGGCACCGACGCGAACGGCAACTGCCTGGTGACCGTCAACGCGGGCCAGGCCGGCGTCTACACCCTGACCGCGGCCGTGAACGTCCCGGCCGGCCCGCAAAGCCTGCCGGCCGTCGCCACGGCGGCCGTCACCTACGTGGACGCCCAACTCACGCTCACGCCCGGCGCCGCCGCGGCTGAGGTCAACCAGTCTGTCCCGGTCACCGCCGCGCTGAGCGTCAATCTGGGCGGCGGCTTCGGCCCGGCGCCGGACGGCACCCTGATCACGTTCACGGCCACCGGTCCGCTGACGCCCACCACCTGCGCCACCCAGGCCGGCGCCTGCCAGGTGTTCCTCACCTCCGCGCAGGCCGGCCCGCTCACCACCCAGGCGACCGCCGCGGTGCTGGCGGGCGGGGTGGCGGTCACGCGCACGGCCAGCGCCGCCGTGACCTTCGTGGACGCCCGGCTCGTCATCGGCGCGGACGGCGCCAGCGCGGTGGGCACCTCCCAGACGTACACCGTGGTGGTGACGGCCAATGCCGGCAACGGCTACGGTTTCCTGCCGGTGGCCGGCCTCCATCCCACGGTCACCGTCAGCCCGCCGGCCACGGTGCTGTTCAACAGCTGCGCCCTCACCGGCACGGCCGGCGACGGCGCCTGCGCGGTCACCATCCAGTCCAACGTCGCCGGCGCCTTCCTGGGCCAGGCCGCCGCCGACATCCCGGTGGGCGGCTTGAGCCTGTATCGCGCGACCAGCCAGGGCGCCGTCAAGCGCTTTGTGGATGCGCGCCTGCGCTTCCTGCCGCCGCTCACCGCCATCAACGGCCTCGACGAGCCGCACACCTTCACGGTGCTGGTGGAGCAGAACGATGGCTCGGGCTGGCAGGCGGCGCCCAACGCGCCGCCCGTGACCGTCGCCTTCAGCCTGAGCGCCAACCAGGCCAACGCCTACTTCACGGCCGGCAGCACCTGCCTGCTGGTGGACGGGCAGTGCGGGGTGACGATCAACAGCACCCAGGCCGGCTCGGTGACCCTCAACGCCCAGGCCAGCCTCTCGGTCAGCGGCGTGCCTCTGACCGCCTCCACGGCCGGCTCGGACGTGACCGTCACCAAGACCTTCGTGGCCGGCGCGCTCAGCTGGAGCAAGGTGAACGACGCCGGCCAGCCGCTGGGCGGCGCGGCCTTCCAGGTCTGCCGCACGGCGGATCGCTTCAATACCACCCTGCCCAGCCCGGAGTGCCAGCTGGTGGCCGACAACGACCCGCTGCTGGATACGGACAACCGGGCCGGCTTCCTGGCGCTGGCGAATCAAAAGCTGGGCACGTACAGCGTGCAGGAGGCGGCGGCGCCGGCCGGCTACAGCCTGGATACCGTCCCGCGGACCGTGAGCGCGAGCCTGGAGGCGCCCAATGGCGTGATCGCCGCGCCCTTCGTGAACGCCCGCCTGGCCACCGGCCGGCTGACGCCCACCCAGACCACCTGCCAGGATTACGCCGCCGGCACGGCCGCCGACCAGACCGCCGTGCTCTACACGGTCAAGAACGGCGTGATCAACAGCGTGGCGCCGGGCGTGTTCTTCTACTACAGCCGGGTCACGGCGCCGGCCGCCAGCTTCACCATCAGTGTGCAGCAGACGGTGAGCCAGGCCGTGGCGCCGCCCTTCGCGGCCCTGTTCGCAGTGCAGAACAACAACCAGGTCCGGCTCTTCAACGCGGACTGCAGCGTCAGCGCCCAGCTGGCCGGCTTCACGGCCGGCAACGGCCAGGCCGGCCTCACCGTCAGCGGGGCGGCGCCCGGCCAGGTCTTCATCGTCTCGGTGAAGTACGATGCCGGGAGCGTGTCCGGCCAGGCGGCGCCCGCGCCGACGCCGGCCCCGCGCTATGACTTCGAGACGCGCGTGAACGGCGCGCCGGCCGACCACGACGCCGACGGCCTGGCGCTTGCCCTGAAGTAACGCCGCTCTCCCCGCGGCCTGAAACGCAAGACCGGCGGCTCACAGGCCGCCGGTCTTGTCAGTTAAAGGCGTGGGTAAACGGGCCGGCTTAACGGGCGGGCTGATACTCGGCGGCGACGGCCTCCAGCGTCAGCGCCCGGCCCAGCTGATACCAGCGCTCGGCCTCCTCGGCCGGCAGCGTCTGGCGCAGCTGCTGGAGGGCCGGCTCGCCGCGCTGGCGGGTCTCGTCGTCGCAGGCGGGGTGGGTGAGGGTCAGCCCCAGCAGCTGCAGGGCCTGGGCGGTCTGGCCGGCCCGGGCGTGCAGTTTGGCCAGCCCGGCCAGCGCCAGCAGCGCGGACGGGACCGCGCCCACTTCCAGCATCAAGAGCAGGCTGTCGGCGAAGTAGCGCTGGGCCTGGGCGTCGTCGCCCTGGTCGTAGGCCACGTCGCCCAGATTGTCCAGCAGGGCGGCCTGCAGGCGCCGGTCCCCGATCTCGTCGGCCAGGGTCAGGGCCTCGGCGTACAGCCGCAGAGCCTCGGCGTGGTCGCCCTGGGCGGAGGCTACCATGCCCAGGTTGCCCAGCGTCATGAGCACCCCGCTGCGGTAGCCGATGGCGCGGAAGACGGCCTGGGCCTCGTCGAAGTGCCGGCGCCCGGCCTCCATCTGCCGTTGGGCGAGGGCCGAGTTGCCGAGGGCGTTGAGCACGTTGGCGGCCGTCAACTGGTCGCCCAAGGCCCGGGCCTGGGCCAGGCTCTCCTGATAGAACCGTTCGGCCTGGACGTTGTCGCCGCGGGCGCGGGCGATGTGGCCCAGCCGGCTGCGGATGACGGCCTGCGCCGGCTCATCGGCGATGGCGAGCGCCAGGCCGAGCGCCTCCTGCAGATAGGCCTCGGCCTGTTCCACCTCGCCCAGCCGCAGGGCCAGGCCGCCCAGCAGGCTCAGGGCGGCCGCGGTCTGCGGCGTATCGGCGGCGGCCCGCGCCAGGGCCAGGCTGATGTTCAGGCACTCCTGGGCCGGCCGCAGCTGGCCCAGCCCGGCGCGGGCTTCACCCAGCAGATAATTCAGGCGCACGGGCGCGGCGTCGGCCTCGCGCGCCTGGCCGGCGGCCAGCAGGTCCAGTGCGCGCTGGACGTAGCGGCCGGCGTCGCGGAAGGCGCTGGCGCGCAGGGCCTGGGCGCCGGCCAGCGCCGCGTAGCGCGCCTCCTTCGGTCCGTGGCCGGCCTGGCCCCAATGGTAGGCCAGCGCGGCGGCGTGCGCCGGCAGGTCGGCGGCGTAGACGATCTCCAGGGCGCCGCCGGCCAGGGCGTGCAGCTCGCGCAGCCGGGCCTGGAGCTGCATGGAGTAGGCGGCGTCGCGCAGCAGCGAGTGCCGGAAGAGGTAGCGCATCTCGGTCAGCGCCGACCAGACTGATTCGGCCTCGGCGCGCTTGACCTTGCCCGGCAGCTGCGGGTCGTCGCTGAGCATCTGGGCCAGCAGGGCCACCTCGAACTCGTTGCCCAGCACCGCGGCCGTGGTCACCACGTTCTTGATCTGGGCGGCCAGGCGGTCCAGGCGGGCCACCAGCACGGCGTTGACGCTGTCCGGCACCTCGGCCGCCACCCGCGCCCGGTCCACCAGCGTGAAGCCGGCCCCGGCGGCGGCCGCCAGGCCGCGCTCGCGCAGGTCCAGCGCCAGCTGTTCGACGAAGAAGGGGTTGCCGCTGGTCTTCTCGGCCAGGAAGGCCGCCAGGCCGGCGTCGGGCTCGCCGCCCAGCACCTGCGCGGCCATGGCGCTCACGCCGGCCGGCGTCAGTTGGTTCAAGTCGAGGGCCAGCTGCGGCACGTCGGCGTCCACGGGCACGCGCGGGCGCGAGCCGTCGTCGCGGTAGCGGCTGGTCACCAGCACCGCGAACGGGAAGGCCTCCACGTTGCGGGTCAGGGCCGCCAGCAGGGCCTCGGAGTCGCCGTCCAGCGCGTGCCCGTCCTCGATCACCAGCACCAGCGGCCGGCGCAGGCTCTCGGCCAGCAGCAGCGCCTTGACGGCCGTGAACGTGTTCTCCAGGCGCAGCCGGGGCTCCACCTGCTCGTAGAGCGACCCCTCCCAGCGCAGGCCGCCGGCCAGCGCCCCCAGGAAGGAGCGGGTGCGGCCCAGCTCCTGGGCCAGCGCCTCCACGCGCGGCTGCAGCTCCGGCGGGGCCGGGTACTCCAGCACGTCCGCAATCAGGGCGTCCAGGGCGCTGTCGAAATAAACCTTGTTGGCGTCGGCGGAGGCGTCGCCGGCCAGGTCAAAATATTCGCGCAGGCCGTATTGGAACGGATTGAGCGATTGGCGCAGGATGCCCTCGGCCGGGAAGGTCAGCCAGCGCACGCGGTGGTTCTCCTCGATCGCCTGGCGGACGGCGTAAACCAGGCGGCTCTTGCCCATGCCTGGCTCGCCGTAGAGGCTGGCCAGCCCCGCGCTGCGGCCGGTGAAGATCGGCGCCACGAACTCGGTCAGCTGCTCCAGCTCGGCCGCCCGGCCCACCAGCTCCCCGGCGTAGTGCAGGCGCGGGACGGCGCCCTGGGTGTGGCCGGCCAGGCGGGCCAGGCTGACGGGCTCGCGCTTGCCCTTCACCTGGATCGGCTCAAGCAGCTCCCACTCGAAACCCTGGGTCAGCGTCTTGTACACGCGGCTGCTGGCCAGCGCCTCGCCGGGCGCGGCGTGCTGCATCAGGCGCGCGGCCAGGTTCACCTCGTCGCCCAGCACGCCGTAGGTGCGGCGGGTCATGCCGCCGTAGGCGCCGGCGCGCAGCAGGCCCTGGCTCAGCCCGATCTGCGGCGCCGGGCCGAAACTCAGCTCGGCCGGCGGCTCCCGCAGCTCCAGGGCCGCGC
>JAEURL010000151.1 GCA_016789165.1 Anaerolineales bacterium
TAACGATGCCGCCCGCCACCACTCCAGTGTTGTGGCGCACGATGCTGTCCACGAGCGTCAGTGTGCCGGCGTTGCTCAATCCACCGCCAAAGGTATTGTCGCCGCCCATCAGGGTCACATTGGCGATGACGGCCAGGCCGCCAGCCGGGACATAGAGCGTGCCGGCATTCCAGCCCCGACTAGCGATGATGGTCGTAGTGGAGAGCGCGCCGGTGAGCGTGATTGGGCTGGTGAGACTGATTTCGATCCCGGTGATTAAGTAAATGCCGGGCGGGAGCGTAATGGTGTCCGGGTTCGGGGCGGCATTGGCGGCGGCCACGGCCTCGCGCAGGGAGCAATCGGCGTCGCAGACGCCGTCGTTGGTGTCCGTGGTCTTGGTGACGGTGTAGGCCGCCGCTGTGGCGGCGGGCGCGCTGGCCAAGGCCCCGGCCAGGCCGAAGCCCAACACCGTCAGGACGAGCAATCGGGCAATACGGGTGCGAGACGGCATGATGCCCCCAGAGAAGGCGACGCCGGCCTCGGAAAGGGCCGGCGTCGTTACTGTAGCAATTTGGGGGCGGGTGGACCAGTGTCAGCCGGCCTGTTTCAGCCGGGTGATGATCTCCTGGAACTTGGCCTCGGACTCGGCCTTCTGGAACTGGGCGGTGCCGGCGCCGCGGTGGCCGCCGCCGCCGTATTCGGCCAGCAGCTTGCCCACGTTGGTCTGGCAGGTGCGGTTGAAGATGCTGTGCCCCAGGGCGATGGTGCTGATGCTGCCGTCCTTGCCGTCATACAGCCGGGCGGAGACGTTGGCCGCCGGGAAGAGGGTGTAGATGGCGAAGCGGTTGCCGGGCGGCACGGCCGGCAGGCCGCGGAAGTCCGTCACTACCACGTTGCCGTCCAGGCGCGAGTGCTGCTGCAGCGCGTCGCGGAAGTTGCGGTCCTCGGCCAGCAGCCGGTCGGTCATCAGCTTGACCTCCGGGATCTGCAGGATCTCGTCGATGGGCTTGCTCTTCAGCCAATCGATGAGCATGATGAAGTACATCTGCAGCTCGAGGTCCTTCAGGCCGCTGCGCGGGTCCACAGTGTAGGCCAGCAGCACGTAGCCGGCCGGGTTTTCCACATCCGCCTTGGTCAGCTGGGCGCTGTCCACCCGGTCGGTGGCCTCCACCAGCGCCTTGAAGCGGGCGAAGGTGGCGTCGCCGCCGTAGAAGTCGTAGATCAGGCGGGCGGCGCTGGGCGCCAGGCCGAATTTGCCCTTGATGCCCGTGAAGGCCGCCATCGGCGCGCCCAGCTCCTCTTCCGAGATGTGATGGTCAAACCACAGCACGCAGTTGGGGTGGTAGGGCAGGTTGGCGATGGCCGAATTGTCCGGCACGATCACTTTGCCGTCCTGGATGTCCTTCGGATAGGCGAACTGGATCGCTTCGATGTGTTCAACCGTGGAGAGCAGCACGGCGCAGACCAGACCATCCCAATCGGCGCGGGTGATCAAACGCATACACGGCTCCTTTTTGCTCCGGCGGCGGGCATCCGCAGGCGCCCCGCTTGGCATGGATAACTTTCCGATTATAGCCGGAAGGCCGTAAACCGGATACTTTGTTGACACCCGTCTTTGACTAGGAGTATAATTTTTGACGGTAATTTAGCACTCTCGAGCCGAGAGTGCTAATAAATTCTATGCGCGATACTCCACTTTCCGAACGGCAGCAGCTGCTGCTCAGCCTGGTGATCCGGGAGCACACGGATACCGCCACGCCGGTCAGCTCCAAGGCCCTGGTGGAGAAGTACAACCTGGGTATCAGCTCGGCGACGGTGCGGAACGAGATGGCGGCCCTGACCGAGCTGGGTTACCTGCGCCAGCCGCACACCTCGGCCGGCCGCGAGCCCACCGAGGCCGGCTACCGGTACTTCGTCCAGGGCCTGATCGGCGAGGCCGAGCTGCCGCTGGCCGAACAGCGCACCATCGCTCACCAGTTCTATCAGGCGCGCGGCGACGTGGACCAGTGGATGCGGTTGGCGGCCTCGGTCCTGGCCCAGCACGGGCGCGGCGCCAGCCTGGTGACCGCCCCGCGCCAGCAGCAGACGCGCTTCAAGCACTTGGAGTTGATCGCCACCCAGGGCCGGCTGGTGCTGATGGTGCTGGTGCTGAGCGGGGGCGAGGTGCGCCAGCAGATGCTCACCCTGGCCGAGCCGGTCTCCCAGGGCGACCTGAGCGCGGCCGCCGCCCGCCTGAACGGCGACTGCGCGGGCCTGGACACGGAGGCCGTGCTGGCCCACTGCGCCGGCCGGGGCATGCTGGAGCAAGAGGTGCTCCGGCTGGTGGCCGAGATCATGCGCAAGA
>JAEURL010000161.1 GCA_016789165.1 Anaerolineales bacterium
CTGGGCCGGCGCGGGGCCGGCAAGACCACCCTGCTGCGCGCGGCCGCGTTGTTGCCGCCGCCGGCGGCCGGCCAGGTCATCTTCGCCGGCCAGGATCTAGCGCGCCTCAAGCCGGCCGAGCTGCGCGCCCTGCGCCGGTGGATGCCTTTCGTGGGCGGCGACCCGCGGCAGCAGTTTCCGCCGCGCGCCAGTGTGGCTGAGGCGGTGGTGGAGGCCCTGGCCATCCACCGGATCGGCACGCCCGCTGACCGGCTGGAGCGGGCCGCCGCGCTGCTGGCCGAGCTCGGGCTCAATCCGGCCCTGCTCAACCGGCCTGTCCAGGCCCTTTCGGCCGGCCTGCGCCAGGCCCTGGCCCTGGCCCGCGCCCTGATCCTGGAGCCGCAGCTCCTCCTGACGGACGAAATCGTCGATCACCTGGAGCCGGCCGCCGCCGGGCCGCTCTTGGAACGCCTGGCCGGCCTGGCCCGCGCCCGCGGCTTGGCCTGGGTATGGACCGGGACGGACCCGGCCCTGGCCGCCCGCTTCGCCGACCGAGTGCTGTGCCTGGAGGCCGGCCGCCTGGAGCCGCTGGCCCCCGCCGCCCGCGCCTGACGCGCCCTTGCGCGCCGCGCCGTTCCGGCGATACTGGCCGGGCGTCCAGAGGCGCGCGGGCGGCCTCCGCTCCGGGCACCTGGACACGCCCGGCACCCATGCACTGACCCTGCCGCATGCCAACTCCCAAACTGACTCTCCGCCGGCCGCCGCCGACCGTCCGCCCATCCGCGCTGGCCATCCTCTTATTCGCCAGCCTCCTGGGCGCCTGCGGCACACCCCCGCCGCTGCCCACGCTCGTGCCCACGGTGGCCGGCGAGGCCACCGGCCAGCCCGGCACCCCGGCGCCCCAGCTTCCTCAGCCCACCCTGCCGCCGCCGGCCGTTTCGCCTACGCCCACCCCGGTGCCGGTGGAGCTCGTCGTCTGCCAGACCGAGGAGCCGCTCTCGCTTTACTTGTACGGCGACGCCACCGCCGCGCGGGCCGGCATTCTGGAGGCCCTGTACGACGGCCCGATCGACATCGTGAATTACGAGCCGCGGCCCGTCATCCTGGAAGACCTGCCCAGCCTGGCCAACGGCCGGCTGCGCGTGACTGCGGTCACCGTTCAGCCCGGCGACCGGGTGGTGGACGCCATCACCCTGCAGGTGGTCCAGCTGGCCGAGGGCGTGCGCCTGGCCCAGGTGGATGGCAGCCTCATCACGTATACCGGCGAGGCGCCGGCCCAGGCCGCCCAGGTCAGCGCCGAGTTCACGCTGCTGCCCGGCCTGCTCTGGTCCGACAATCAGCCGCTCACCGCCGATGACTCGCGCTTCTCCTTTGAAGCTGCGGCCTATTACGACACCCCCACCAGCAAATTCGTCACCGACCGGACCCTGGCCTACGAGGTGGTGGACCGCTTGACCCTGCGCTGGACGGGCCTGCCCGGCTGGCGCGACCGTGAGGCCGGCCGGCGCTTCTGGTCGCCGCTGCCGCGCCACCTGTTTGACGGCGTCAACCCCAGCGAGCTCAAGGCCAACCCGGACGCCAACGAGCGCCCGCTGGGCTGGGGGCCGTTTGTGCTGGAGGCCTGGGAGAAGGGCGACCGCCTGACCCTGGTCCGCAACCCCAATTACTTCCGGGCCGGCGAGGGCCTGCCGCGGGTGGACCGTGTGGTCTTCCGCTTCGGGCTGACGGCCGAGCAGATCCTGGCCGAGCTGCGGGCCGGCCGCTGCGACATCGGGCCGGCCGCGGTGGGCTGGGGGGCCTATCTCGAGCAGATCCAGGCCGAGCCGGCCGCCTTCGCGCCGCAGTACGCGCCGGACCTGGCCTTCGAGCACCTGGATTTCGGGATCCAGCCGGCGCTGGACTACCGCCGGGCGGCGGGCCTGGACCTCTTCCAGGATGCGCGGGTGCGCCAGGCCATCGCCGCCTGTCTGGACCGGCAGGCCCTGGTGGACGAATTGCTGGGCGGGGCCGGCGAGGTGCCGGCGGCCTACCTGCCGCGCAGCCACCCGCTGTTTGCGGCCGGCCAGGCGGCCGAGCAGCCCTTTGACCCGGCGCGCGGCCGGCAGCTGCTGGCCGAGGCCGGCTGGAGCGACGCCGACGGCGACGGCGTACGTGAGCGCGCCGGCCAACGGCTGGCTCTGGAGTACGCCACCGGCCCGGAAAGCAGCCCCTTCCGGCAGCAGTTGGCCCAGCGGTTGGGCGACCAGCTGCGCCGCAACTGCGGCGTGGATGTTCGCCTGAAGTGGTATCCGATCGATGACCCGGGCGCCGGCCTGTACGCCCCCTGGCCGGCCGGCCCCCTGTTCGGGCGCAAGTTTGATCTGGCCAGCTTCCCGTGGCGGGCCGGCCTGGAGCCGCCCTGCGAGCTGTATCTCACCAGCGCCATCCCGGACGACCTGAACCCGGCCGGCGCCAACGACCTCGGCTACAGCAACCCGGCCTTTGACGCGGCCTGCGAGCGCGCCCTGCGGACCCTGGATCCAGCCGAGCGCCAGGCCGCCCACGCCGAGGCGCAGGCCATCTTCACCCGGGATTTGCCCTCCCTGCCGCTCTTCTTCCGGTACGTGGCGGGCGTGGCCCGGCCGGAGGTGGCCGGCTACGCCCTGGAGCCGGCCGCGCGGTCGGACCTGGCCAACCTGGAATTGATCAGCCGGCCTTGAACCTCGGCGGCCTGGGATGAGTATTACCTGAGTACGGCGGTGTCTGCCGGCCCGCCGGACTCTGCAGAGAGCCGTTAGCTTTTGGCAATCCGTTGAGTAGGCGCCCTTTCCTTGACGCGCCAAGAAGCGCTGTGTTATAGTCTCGCACCAGGCATGATAGATTTTGTCAAGTTGTAATTCAACTGAGCCTCCGCATTTGAGGGGCGCTTTGTGTGCCCCTGGGCGGGGACTTTGTCGTTAACTTTGGGCCGGGTGAGGCCGGCGTCAAAGTTCGGTCCGAGAGGAGGTGATGGGTACCAGCCGCAGTTTCACATCACATGAATGTGCCCCCTGTTGTTCCATACGTTTTCCTTTGAGGAGGAGAGACAATGCTTAAGAGCCGCAAGTGGGCAGTTAGCGCCGGCATCATGATCGTGAGCATGGTGCTGGCCGCCTGCCAGCCTCAGACCATCGTGCAGACGCAGGTGGTCGAGGTGACCAAAGAGGTCGTCCAGGAAGTTGTTCAGACCCAGGTCGTCAAGGAGACCCAGGTCGTCGAGGTCGAGAAGAAGTCCTTCACCACCCCGCACCCGATCCTGGGTGATGTGCGCGTGCGCCAGGCCATCGCCTACTGCACCAACCGCCCTGAGCTGATCAAATCCGTCTACCCGTGGCTGCCTGATGCCGATCAGGAAAAGCTGCTGATGGACACCAATATCCCGCGCGTCAGCTGGGCCGCCTACTACGGCGACGAAGTCCAGAAGTACCCGTTTGACGCTGCCAAGGGCGGCGCGCTCCTGGACGAGGCCGGCTGGACCCAGGCCGAGGGCGCTCCGTTCCGCGCCAACGCCGCCGGTGATGAGCTGAACCTCAAGTTCACCACCACCAGCGCGGCCTTCCGCCAGACCTGGGCGGCCGTGTTTGAGCAGCAGATGGCCGCCTGCGGCATCCGCATCCTGCGCCTGCACGCCCCGGCCTCCTGGTGGTTCGGCTCCACCACCGGCCTGCGCCGCCGCGACTTCGAACTCGGCGCCTACGCCTGGGTGGGCGAGTCTGACCCCAAGGGCCAGACCCTGTACGCCTGCAACCAGATCCCGCTGCCCGAGAACGGCTGGGCCGGCCAGAACTACATGGGCTGGTGCAACCAGACCGCCAGCGACGCCATCAACGCCGCTAACAACACCTACATCAAGGAAGATCGCAAGGCGCAGTACAAGATCTTCCAGATCGAGTTCGCCAAGGACATGGTGAGCCTGCCGGTCTTCCAGCGCGCTGAGGGCAATGCCGCCACCAGCAACCTGGAGAACTTCAAACCCAGCGCCACCGACTACTACACCTGGAACGCGGCCGAGTGGAAGCTGACCGACGGCGGCGATACCCTGGTGCTGGCCTTCTCGCAAGAGCCGGCCTCCATGTACACCCTGATCGAGTCGGCGGCCGTCCAGCGCACCGCGGACTTCCTGCTGAGCGAGCGCTCCTACCACCAGGTGGACTACGACTTCCAGCCCTGGCAGGCCGAGCTCTCCACCATCGAGAACGGCTTGGCCACGGTCAACGAGGTCGAGGTCAAGGAAGGCGATCCGGTGGTGGATTCCTCCGGCACGCCCACCGATGCCGATGGCAACCTGCTGACCCTGACGTCCGGCCTGAAGGTCAAGAACTCGGCCGGCGAAGAGGTGGAGTTCAGCGGCGGCACCGTCAAGATGAACCAGCTGGTGGCCACCTACAAGTGGGTGGATGGCCTGACCTACTCCGATGGGCAGCCGGTGGTGAAGGCTGACTTCGAGCTGGCCTACAAGAACGACTGCGACCCGGCCTCCGGCGCCGTGGACTACTCCACCTGCCAGTCCATCCAGAGCGTGGAGTTCACCAGCGACACCGAGTACACGGTCACCTACAAGCCTGGCTACGCCAACGCCCTGTACTTCCTGCCGCCCATCGGCTACTACCCCTCGCACCTGGTGCTCTCGGACGGCCGCAAGCTGGCCGACGTGCCCACCACCGAGTGGTCCGGCCTGAAGGAAATCGCCGAGACGCCGCTGGCGGCCGGCCCGTACGTCCTCAAGAACTGGGAGAAGGGCGTCAAGATGGAGTTCGAGGCCAACCCGTACTACTACGGCGGCGAACTGTCCATCAAGAACATCACCATCCTGTTCGTCCAGGACACGCAGCAGGCCGTGGCCCAGCTGCTGGCCGGCGACGTGGACGTGGTCGGCTCCGAGACCCTGGGCGCCGGCGCGGAAGTTCAGACCGTGCTGGATGCGCAGGCCGCGGGTCAGCCCGTCCAGGTGCTGATCGAAGCCAGCGCGACCTGGGAGCACATCG
>JAEURL010000168.1 GCA_016789165.1 Anaerolineales bacterium
TCATCCGGCCGCGGAACTCCCGCTCGACACGCAGGCGGGAGTAGCCATACTTGGCTTGAACTACTTCGATGAGTTTGTCGAACTGCCCGCCGATCTGTTCCAGGTCGTCGTCGGTGAGTTTGCCCCACCACCCCTTGACCAGCCCCCGCATTTGCTTCCACTTCCCTTCGAATTCGATCGTGTCCATGTGTGTGTCGCCTTGATTATTCGGTTAAGCTGCCCTAACCCGCCATGCCGGCGTTCGGGCAGCCTCATGGGCCGGCATGGTGCGAGCGCCGCGCAAGGCACGGGCGTCAGATCAACGGCCAGCGAATTCGCGCCCTTGCCTTTCAACAAGATCCGCGGCGATGGCTGGCGCACAGTCGTGCTCAGGGCCTAGTGCCGCTGAGGCCGCTTGGACAGCGTCAGGAGCAAGACTTCCCGCACTATGGCTTGACGACGCGTTCGCCAACTCCGGGCACGAACTCTGCCCGCTAGTTCGATGAACCCTGACGTATCCCGGGACAAAGACCAGGTCGTCCGTCGACAGCCCGGTGTTCCGTAGTTCCAGCGGCAACCACCAGCGCAGCAGCTGGGCCAGCGCAGCCCCTCGGCACGCACGGATAATCCGCTCACGCTTGCCGGTGGGCTGTGGCAGGGCGGCTGGTCCCCTTCAGAGTCGGCGCCGCGGCGAGTCACACAGTCAGTGGCTGTGG
The DNA here is from genome assembly GCA_016789165.1 of Anaerolineales bacterium. GTDB lineage: Bacteria > Chloroflexota > Anaerolineae > Anaerolineales > UBA6663 > SpSt-583. The sequence goes on from JAEURL010000168.1 coordinate 696, forward strand.
AACCCGGACGGAGGGCGCGCCAGGCATTGCCCAGGGAGCAGGCAGGCACGCATCCGAGAGCGGCCTGGCCAACGCCTCAAGGGCGCCCCGCGTTGACAGCCGCTAGGCGCGGCGTCGATCACTTGCGAAGCTCACGGACAGGGCCCACTCAAAAAGCAGCTCCTGGTCAGGCGGGGGCGGCGCCGGCAGCGCGAAGCGCTCATAGCCAGCCAGGGTAACGCCGTGCAGCTCCTGCAGTCGTTCCCGATACCAGCGGTCAAAGGCCAATTCCGACTCGGCCATTTGGCTGATGGCGCGGCCAATATCCGCGGCTTCCAGGGTTGTGACCGCCGCCGGGCCCTGGGGGGTTTCGGCCAAGGCCAGCCGCTCATAGGTGATGCCGAACCGGCGGCGGGAGGTGATATACGTTTGCAGGCGTGAGCCGGATAATTCCTGGCAAAACCGCCGCCAGGCTTCCACCTTGCCAGTTACGATCGGGAATGTCAGAACGATGCCTGTCATAAGGGTGTCCATTCGATGTCGACAACGTTGCCCTGGCGCGGCACCGGGCGCGGTTCGGGCGGATGCCCGGGGCCTCGAGCTTGGCTCTTACAGGCTGCGTCACGCGCTCCAAGCGCTTCATGTACGGGACCGCCGGCCGCTCGCCGCGCAATCGAATAATCACCGGTAGCCGCGCGACGGCCTAATCGCCCGCCTTTCAGCCGCCGGTGGGCTGAAGCAGGCTTGGTCGGTCTGCGCAGTCCTGCTTTCCCAGTGAGTATAATGATCAAGAGTCTCAATAACGTCACAAGGAGCGGTGCCGTGCCGCGCCAGGCGCCGAAATTACACCTATCTTTTCTGGGTCCGCCGGAAGTGCGGCTGGGGGCGCAAACGCTATCCTTCCCCACACGCAAGACGCTGGCGCTGTTGACCTACCTGGCCCTGGAGGCCGGCGAGCAATCGCGGGAGCATTTGGCCGCGCTCTTGTGGCCGGAATCCAGCCCGGCGCGCGGCTATGCTTCCTTGCGCAACACGCTCGGCCGCCTGCAAAAGGCGCTGCACCGGGCGGGCGGGCCGGTCCCCTCCTCCTTTCTTTCCATCACCCATACCGCGCTGGCTCTGAACCGCGGGGCCGATGTTGATCTCGATCTGAAGATTGTGGAACAAGCGTACATTCTGGCCCGCGCTGACCGCTCCAGCCGGGTGCCGCCGGACGGCGCCGTGAGCCTGCCCGCCCTGCTGTCCGCCCTGGCCTGTCACCGCGGCGATTTTCTCGCCGGCTTCTCCCTGGGTGATGCGCCCGCCTTCGACGATTGGGCGGGCCTCCAGCGGGAAGCCTGGCGGCGCCGGCTGGGTTTAATCCTCGACCGGCTGTCGGAAATCCAGTTCGCGCGCGGCGAATTCGCGAACACGGCCGAGACCGTGTCACACTGGCTGCGCCTGGACGGGCTCAATGAGGTAGCCTGCCGCCGCAAGATGCGCGCCCATTTCGCCGCCGGGGAGCGGGGTCAGGCGCTGGAGACCTATACGGCCTGCCGCACCTTGCTGGCGGCGGAGCTGCGGGTGGAGCCCGAACCAGACACGGAGGCGCTCGCGGCGCGGATCCGCACCCAACACACCATGCCCGCTTCACCTCCGCGATCCCCGCCGCCCGCGACTCCGCTGAACTTCCTGGAAAACCTATTCGCCGGCCGCGGCCCAGAGCAACAGGCTTTGAGCGAGCATTACCACCGGGCCGCCGCCGGCCAGCCCCAGCTCGTGGTGTTGCGCGGCGAGGCCGGCATCGGCAAGACCCGGCTGGCCACCACCTTCCTGGCCTGGGCCAGGGCACAAGGAGCGGTGGTATTGAAGGGCGGCGCCTTCGAGAGCGGCCTGCACATTCCGTTTCAACCCTGGGTGGAGATGCTGCGGGCTGAGCTAGAGCGGGAGGCCGCGCCGCGGGATTGGCTGGAAGCAGCCTGGCTGAGCCCGCTGGCGCAGCTGTTGCCAGAATTACGCGAGCGCTCTTCAGCTGGGCCGTGGAACCCGGCTGAACCTGTCCTGCCGACGTCGCCTGCCAGCCAGACCCAGCTCTTCGAAGCGCTGACGGGCTTCACCTTGGCCCTGGCCGGCCGTGCGGCGCTGGTCATGTTCCTGGACGATCTCCAATGGGCAGACAGCGCCACACTCGCAGCGCTGCAGTATGCCCTTTGGCGCTGGCGCGCCAGCGCCACGCCCATCCTGGTGCTGGTCAGCTTGCGCTCCGAGGCCTTGCAGCCGCCCGCCGGACGCCAGCGCTTTAGCCTAAGCGCCTGGCTGGCGCAGGTGGCGCGCGAGGTGGAGCCATACCATCTCGAACTGGAGCCTTTGGGCGAATCCGAGACCATGCAACTGGTGCTGTCCCTCCTCGCGCCGCCGGCCCCGGACTTCGCCCAGTGGGTCTTCAACGAAACGCGCGGGCATCCGTTTTATTTGATGGAGACCCTGAAAGATTTGCTGGAACGCGGCGCCTTGCACCCGCAGCGGCAGCCGGCGGGGCAATGGACCTTTCGGGTGGATGCCGAGCATGATCTGGGGCGGGCGGTGCGCGTCCCCTCCACGGTGCGAGCCGTGATCCGCTCGCGCCTGAGCCGCCTGAGCCCCGGCGCGTTCACCCTGCTGGCGGCCGGGACCGTTCTCGACCACGATCTCACGTTTGAGCGCCTGTGCGCCGTCGCCAACCTGACCCCGGAGCTGGGGCTGCCGGCCCTCGATGAGGTGTTGAGCAGCCGGCTCTTGCGGGAAGTCCGGCAAGCGGGGAGCGCCAGCGTCTACGCCTTCGCCAACGACATGATCCGGGAGGTCGTCTACACGGAAGCCGGGGATGCCCGCCGCCAGCTGTTGCACGAGCGGACTTTGATAGCCCTCAGCGCCGGGCATGACTCCGCGGCGATCCTGGCCCATCACGCGTTGGCGGCCGGCGTGGTGCAGTCCGCTTTCGCTTACAGCCTGGCCGCTGCCCACGAAGCGCTCAACGTATTGGCGGTGGGCGAGGCCAAAGCCCATCTCGAAACGGCGCGCCACCTTGCGCTCGAAGTGGTTTCGGCCGGCGCCGAGATGGAAGCGCAGCTCCGTGACCTCTATGCGCAATTAGGCCAGGCCCACGTCCTAAATGGTCTGCCCGAGCAGGCCGCCGCGGTCGACGCAGAGCGCCCGCGGCCAACACCCTCATCGCTCCACCCAGAGGCTTAACGGTCGAAGCGCGTCGCGCCTCCGCTTCGTAACCGTCGGGCATGGATGCACGGCCGTTCGTGACCCTCGCCCACGATAGGGCCAGAGCGTCCCTTCCCCAGCGTTTCCCGCCTGCCAGCCCGCCAACCATAAAGGCGAAAGCCCGCCCAGTCTGGGCAAGGCTACCCGGGCCGCTTACCCATAAGAACCAGACAGGTATTGGGGGGCGCCTAAGTGCCGTCCTTTGTGACGCTCTTGAGACTCTCCGCCGGCATACTGATGGCAGCATCCAAGTCGTCGCTCGGCTAGCCGCGCCAGTTGAGCGGCAGTCAGCCATCGGCGCTCAGGCGCACGACTGGAAGGCTGCCCGGCCGCCCACCGCTGCGCGCAACGCGATCCACCTTACTCCAGGCATGGCGTTCATTTGAGAGAAAGCGGGCCGGCGGAAAGACGGAGTGTTATGTTTGCGCAACGTGACCAGGGGCTGGCTAGTGAGTGGCGGCCGCTTATCGGTGACGCGCAACCAGGGAAGATCAAACACCATGAACGAGCAGCTCTACGTGGGCAATCTGGCCCACACCCTCACCGTCGATGCCCTGCGCGACCTATTCGCCGAGGCCGGCGTCGTCGTGGCCTGCGAATTGATCCGCGACCGAGACAGCGACCCCGCGCGCAGATTCGCCTTCGTCACAATGAGCACGCGGGCTGAAGCCGATAAGGCCGTTGAGCTGTTCCACACCTATGTGCTGGCCGAGCGGCCCCTCACCGTGAATATCGTCAAGCCGCGCGCCCCGCGGCCGGCCTTTGGCAGTCCGGGCGGCGCCCGAGCCAGCGGCCGCCCCCGCCGCTGACAAGCCCAATGACCGGGGAAACT
>JAEURL010000169.1 GCA_016789165.1 Anaerolineales bacterium
CATTTGCCAGCCCTTGGCCGCGCCCTGACACTCCACCGCCACAAACGGTCCGCCGCCGCCGACGGTGTCGCCCTCGGCCAGGGTCCAGGCCAGGCCGCCGTCCGGGCACATGCTGCGCAGCCGGCCGTCCGGGCCGCGCACGTCGATGCCTGGCACCTCGGCGTCCACCCAGTGGATCTGGCCGTCCGGCACGTTGACGCGGGGCGGGGCGCTGAAGACGAGATAGCTTTCGAGCGGCTGGTCGCCGGCGAAGGGGGGGCCGAAGGCCGGCGGGGCGGTCTGGGCGGCGGCCGGCGCGCCGGCCAGGGCCGCCCAGGCCAGCGCCAGCACCATCGCCGCGGCCCCCAACCAGGGAGAACGAGGTGAACCGGCCATCACATCTGCGGCCGCCCGGGTGGGCGGCTCGCGCCGATTATAGGACCGAAATAGTCCAGGCGCCATTGACGGTTGCGTCTTCCCCATCACTCGACTATGATTCGCGCCTACTCGGGAAGTTCAATAAGGTAAAACTGTTATGTCGGATGTTGTCGTGGCTGAGAAACCGGCGCTGCCTGTGATCATCGGCGTGCGCTTCATGCGGGTGGGTAAGTTGTATCACTTCGACGCCTCGGAGTTCCCGGACGTGCGGCCCGGCGACCGGGTGATCGTCGACACCACCCGCGGCCGGCACCTGGGCGAGGTGGTCCAGCCGGTGCCGCCCGAGAACCGCTCCACACCGGAGGGCGGCTACAAACGGATCGAGGGCCTGGCCACGCCCCGCGACTTGGCCATGGAGCAGTACTGGCGCTCCAAGGAGACCGAGGCCATGATCACGGCCCGCGAGCGCGCCCATCAGCTGGCCCTGGATGGCGTGAAGGTCGTCAAGGCCGAGTACAGCTACGACGGCTCACGCCTGACCTTCCTGTTCAGCGGCCCGGATGAGGCCACCCCCGGCGGCGGCGGCGCCCCGCCGCCGCGCGTGGAGCTGAGGTCGCTGCGCGAGGATATGCAGGCCCAGTACTCCCAGCAGGTGGTGGCCTTTCGCCAGATCGGCCCGCGCGACGTGGCCAAGCTGCTCGGCGGCCTGGGCGCCTGCGGGCTGGAGACGCGCTGCTGCTCCATGTTCCTGACTGAGTTCAGCCCGGTCAGCATCAAGATGGCCAAGGAGCAGGGCATCTCGCTCAACCCGGAAGAGATCACGGGCATGTGCGGCCGGCTGCGCTGCTGCCTGGTCTACGAGTACGAACAGTACGTGGCCGCCCGCAAGCAGCTGCCCAAGCGCAACAAGCTGGTCATCACGCCCAAGGGCGAGGGCAAGGTGGTGGACGTCAACCCGCTCAAAGAATCGGTCTGGGTGGAGATCCCGGAGGGCGAAGGCTGGCGCACGTACGAATTCATGAAAGCCGACCTGCAGCCGAAAGAGGAGCTGGAGGCCCTGCAGCAGAAGGCCAACAGCCCGTGTGACCGGCACGAGAACGGCGGCTGCAACTGCGGCAAAGCCAAAAAGAAGTAACCAGTGCGGAAGTGGCCAGTCCTCCGGGAGCCGCCCCCGCCAACTGACCATTAATCCCGGATCACTATTGACCGCCTCATGACCGCGCTCGGCAACCTGGCCGAACTGAGCTTCCCGCATCCGCCGCGCCGCGTGGTGTCGCTGGTGCCATCCCTCACCGAGAGCCTCTTTCAATTGGGCTGCGGCTCGGCGTTGGTGGCCGCCACCGATTATTGCGTCCAGCCCGCCGGCCTGGCCGGCCCGCTGCCCAAGGTGGGCGGCACCAAAAGCCCGGATCTGGTCCGCCTGCGGGCCGCCCTGCCGGACCTGATCATGGCCAGCCGCGAGGAGACCAGCCGCGAGACGGTGGAGGCCCTGCAGGCCGAGGGCTTCCGGGTGTGGGTGACCTTCCCCACCACGGTCGCCGGCACGCTGGAGCTGCTCTGGGCCCTGGTGCGCGTCTTCGCCGTGCCGCACATGGCCCCGGTGGTGGATGCCCTAGAGCGCGCCTGCGAGATCGCGGCCCTGGCGGCCGAGAACTCCCCCCTGACGCCCGTCTTCTGCCCGATCTGGCGCGAGCCGCCGGCCCCCGCGCCGCCGCGCTGGTGGATGACCTTCGACCAGCACACCTACCTGCACGACCTGCTGCGGCTGTGCGGCGGCGCCAACGTCTTCGCCGACCGGGAGCGCCGTTACCCGCTGGCCGCGGATCTGGGGGAGGCCCCGGCCGACCCGCCGGACCCGGACCGCGACACCCGCTATCCGCGTGTCACGCCGGCCGAAGTGGCCGAGCGGGCGCCGGAGGTGGTGCTGCTGCCCAGCGAACCGTACCCGTTCTCCAGCGCGGACCTGGCCGCCTTTGAGGCCTGGCCGGCGATGCCGGCCGTCCAGCACGGCCGGCTGAAGCTGGTGGACGGCAGTCTGCTGACCTGGCCCGGCACCCGTCTGGGCCGGGCCCTGAACGAATTGCCCGGCTTGTTCGTCGCGGAGACGCCCGCCTCGGAACTGTGAGCGGGCCGGCGCTTCCGCGAGGAGTGTCTATGCGTCTTCGTTATCTCGTTCTGGCCCTGGGCCTGGCCGGCGCGCTGGCCGCCTGCGGCGGTGGCGGCGGCGGCGGCACGCCCACGCCCATTCCGCCGGCCGCCACGGCCGGGGCCAACACCCTGCCGCCCACGCCCTATCCGGGGCAGTTTGACCCGACCACGCCCCTGCCGGCCTATCCGGGGGAGGCCGGCACGCCGGCGCCCTGATGGCCGAGCGCGTCTTCAGCGAGCTGGAGCTCCAGCGCTACAACGGCGAGCGCGGCCGGCCGGCCTACATCGCTTACGGCGGCGTGGTCTATGACGTCAGCGACTGCCCCAAGTGGCGCACTGGCATGCACGAGCAGCTGCACTTCGCCGGCCTGGATTTGACCCGCGCGCTGGCCCAGGCCCCGCACGCGGCGGAGGTCTTCCGCCGGCCGTGCCTCAAACGCGTCGGCGTGCTGGCGGGCGCCTAACTTTATCCGCGGCGCGTTTTCGGTTATACTGCCGCTATGTGCGCCCACCGGATCAACGGCAACGACGCTAACGCCAAGCCTGGCCTGGGCCGGGCGCGTCGGTCTGCCTGCTGATCCCGCCTCGAGGCCGATCATCGCCGCCCGCGCCTGTCCAGCCGGGCGGTTTTTTATTGGGGATGCAGCATCCCCAAGGGAGGTTCCATGTATAAGACCCACACCTGCGGCGAACTGCGCGCCGCGCATATCGGCCAGACGGTCACCCTGGCCGGCTGGGCTCACACCCGCCGCGATCATGGCGGCCTGATCTTCCTCGATCTGCGCGACCGTGACGGCCTGACCCAGGTGGTGGCCAACCCGGCCAGCGCGCCGGCCGCGCACGCCGCCGCCAGCCAGGCCCGCAATGAGTACGTTCTGCAGGTGACGGGCCTGGTGCGCGCCCGGCCGGCCGGCAGCGAGAACCCCAAACTGGCCACCGGCGCCGTGGAACTGGAGGCGCAGGCCATCGAGATCCTGGGGCCGGCCAAGGTGCTGCCCTTCCAGGTGAACGACGAGATGCCGGTGGACGAATCGGTCCGCCTGAAGTACCGCTATCTCGACCTGCGCCGCGAGCGCCTGCAGCGCAACCTGCGCCTGCGCCACAACGTCGTCAAGTTCATGCGCGATTACATGAGCGCGCACGGCTTCCTGGAGGTCGAGACCCCGATCCTGTTCAAGACCACGCCCGAGGGCGCGCGTGACTATCTGGTGCCCTCGCGCGTGCATCCCGGCGCGTTCTACGCCCTGCCGCAGAGCCCGCAGCAGCTCAAGCAGCTGTTGATGGTGGCCGGCGTCGAGCGCTACTTCCAGATCGCGCGCTGCTTCCGCGATGAAGACCTGCGCGGCGACCGCCAGCCGGAATTTACCCAGCTGGATCTGGAGATGTCCTTCGTCCACCGCGACGACGTGCTGGCGATTGTGGAAGGGCTGTACGCCGAGATGATCCCGGCCGTGGCCCCGCACAAGCGGCTGGCCTTCGCGCCCTGGCCCAAGCTGCCGTACCGCGAGGCGGTGGCGCGCTACGGCTCGGACAAGCCGGACCTGCGCTTCGGGCTGGAGCTGTACGACCTGAGCCAGATCATGGCCGGCAGCGAGTTCAAGGTCTTCCAGCAGGCGCTGGGGGCCGGCGGCGTGGTCAAGTGCCTGGTGGCGCCCGGCTGTGCCGGCTACTCGCGCAAAGACGTGGACGACCTGACCACCTTCGCCAAGGAGCAGGGCGCCAAGGGCCTGGCCACCCTGGCGCTCACCGCCGGCGGCGTGGAGGGCACGGCCAAGAAATTCATCCGGCCGGCCGAGGTCGAGCAGATCCGGGCGCTGACCGGGGCCAAGGAAGGCGACCTGGTGCTGTTTGTGGCCGACGCGGCGGCGGTGGCGCACAAGACGCTGGGCGCGCTGCGGCTGCTCTTCCGGGACCGGCTCAACCTGGCCGACCCGAACCTGCTGGCGTTTGCCTGGATCGTGGACTTCCCGATGTTCGCCTGGAACGTGGAAGAGAAGAAGTGGGATGCCGAACACCATCCCTTCACCATGCCCAAGCAGGAACACCTGGCGCTGATGGACAGCGACCCCGGTGCGGTGCTGGCCGACGCCTATGACATGGTCGGCAACGGCTACGAGCTGGCCTCCGGCTCCATCCGCATCCACCGCCGCGATATCCAGTTCAAGATCTTCGAGCGCCTGGGCCTGGACGAGGCCGAGATCCAGAAGAAGTTCGGGCACATGCTGGAGGCCTTCGAATACGGCGCGCCCCCGCACGGCGGCATGGCGCCGGGCGTGGACCGGCTGGTGATGCTCCTGGCGGACGAGCCGAACATCCGCGAGGTGATCCCCTTCCCCAAGAACCAGGCCGCGCTGGATCTAATGGCGCAGGCGCCATCGCCGGCCGAGCCCAAGCAGCTGGCCGAGCTCTCGATCCGCGTGGTCGAGCCCCAGCCGGCGGCCAAATGACCGACCCAGTTCGAGCCGCCCGCTGCGGCTCGAACTGTTTAATGAGACCTGTGAGGCTGTCATGTCCCTGGAAACCTACCTCCGCGCTATGCCCAAGGTTGAGCTGCACGTTCACCTAGAGGGCGCGATCCAGCCGGCCACGCTGCTGGAGCTGGCGCGCCGCAACCAGGTGCCGCTGCCGGCGGACACCGAGGCCGGGCTGCGGCGCTGGTACACCTTCACCGATTTCCCGCACTTCGCCGAGATCTACCAGACGCTCTCGCGCTGCCTGCGCACGGCCGATGACCTCGAGTTGATCACGCGCGATTTCCTGGCCGCCCAGGCCGCGCAGAACATCCGCCATACCGAGGCCACCTACACCGCGCTGACCGTCCACCGCAATTCCGGGCTGTCATTCGAGGCGCAGCTGGCGGCCATCAACCGGGCGCGGGCTTGGGCGGAGCACGAGTTCAACACCACGCTCGGGCTGATCATCGACATCCCGCGCGAGTGGAGCACGCCGGCCGAGGGCGAGCAGGTGGCGGAGTGGGCCATCGCCGGCCACGGCCAGGGCGTGGCGGCACTGGGGCTGGGCGGCTACGAGGTGGGCTTCCCGCCGGAGTTGTTTGCCGCGGCCTTTGCGCGCGCGCACGCCGCCGGCCTGCCGGCCGTCCTGCACGCCGGGGAGACGGAGGGGCCGGCCAGTATCTGGAGCGCGCTGGAGGTCGGCCGCAGCCGGCGCCTGGGGCACGGCGTCCGCTGCCTGGAAGACGCGCGGCTGGTGGACGAACTGCGCCGCCGGCAGATCCCGCTGGAGGTCTGCCCCAGCAGCAACGTCTGCCTCAAGGTGGTGCCGGACTGGGCCGCGCACCCGCTGCCGGCGCTGCTGCGGGCCGGCCTGAACGTCACCTTGAACAGCGACGACCCGCCGATGTTCAGCACCACCCTGACGGACGAGTACCGGCAAGCGGCGGCGGTTTTCGGCCTGGGGGCCGCCGACCTCGAGCAGCTGGTGTTGAATGCGGTCGCCGCCGCCTTGCGGCCGGAGGCGGAGCGCCGCGCGCAGGCGGCCGAATTCCGGGCCGAGTTTGCGCGCCTGCGCCGGGTGCACGGCGTGGCCGAGTGAGCGGCGCCGGCCGTTAACGTTGCAGGCCGGCCGGAGTCGTGGTATCGTGCGGTCAACCCTGCTATGTACGTGATGTCGTGCGCCGTTAGACCACGTTTGTATAATGGGAGCCGGCTCTCGTACGGGGAAAGCGATAGGCGGCACGCATGCCAAGGCTGACCCCAAGCGGAAGGCTCCCGCCTGCGAAAGCAGGTCATCGCCGCCGCACACGGCATAGCGGGGCAAGATCTCCAACAAAAGCCACCTGGTCACAGGTGGCTTTTGCTTGTGCGGGCCGCGCGGGTTCTACCAGCGCCGGCGCCGGCGGCCGCCCCAGGCGCTGCGCGCCCGGCCGTACCAGTAGTAACGGTGGCCGCGCCCATAGGACCGGTCCTGGAAACGCACCAGCCACAGCCGGAAATCGCGGATGAAGATCGACCCGAGGCCGGCCAGGAAACCCACGACCAGATTGCTGGGCATATCCCAGTAGTTGACCCAGAAGGCGCCGGCCGTCCACAGCGCCAGCGTGACGAAGTCCCAGAAGTTGTTCAGCCGGCCGCGCTGGATCGGCAGGATGAAGGTCAGCGCCAGCGCCAGCAGCAGGCAGCCGAAGCCGAGCAGGGGGGCGGGGATCAGCATATAACCTCCAGGGGGTGGGCCGGCCGCGATGATAGCAGACGCGGCAGCCGCCCGCAACGCGCCGGCCAGCGCGAGGCCGTGTGGGGAGGCGATCCCCGCCCGGTTCGGCCACGGTCTTGCCGAAACGTTCCCCGAGTGCTACAATCCTTCTGTTTGGTATAGGTGTTTTGCGGAAACGTGGGTGCCCCCCACGTTTCTTCGTATATCAGGATTGTAGCCGCAGCTCTCTCTTTTGAACGGCGTATGAAAAGCGAACTGGCTTTAGCCTTAAACGAAATCATCGAACACAACAAACTGAAGCGCGAGGTGATCCTCGAGGCTTTGGAGACGGCCTTGGTCACCGCCTATCGGCGGGCCGTCAACGCCTCCTCGGCCCAGCACGTGGTGGCCAAGGTCGATCTGCAGACCGGGGCGATCAA
>JAEURL010000190.1 GCA_016789165.1 Anaerolineales bacterium
GCAGATCGGCCTGGGTCTCCGTCTTGCCGCCCAGGTGGCGCAGCAGGACGTGCTGGTTGGGGTGGGTGGCCATGTCTTCCGGCTTGATCAGGCCATACTCCACGGCGGCCTGGAGCCAGGTATGGTCGACGCTGACCTGGCGAAAGGCGTCCGCCGCGTGGCGGTACAGATACAGGCGGCTGTCGCCGACGTAGGCCACGTAGAGCCGCCGGCCGTGCACCACGGCGATGGCGCAGGTGGTGGCCATGCCGCGGTGCTGGTTGTCCTGATCGGCCAGTTCGGCGATTCTCCAGGAGGCCGCGCTGACGGCATCCCGGAAGACCAGCGGGTAATCATGCCCGTCGCTTTGCGCCAGGTGCTCGCCGATGATCCGCACCGCCAGGTCCGAGGCCACCTCGCCGGCGTTGTGCCCACCCACCCCGTCGCAGACGATGGCGGCCGTCACCGGCTCGCCGCCCGGCGCGCGGAAGAACAGCAGGGCGTAGCGGTCCTCGTTGTTCTTGCCGGTCTCGCCCGGATGGGTGCTGGCGGCCGTGATCAGGTTGGAATCGGGGGCGGGCGTCAGCGGCATGTGCGCCTCGTCGGAGGTGTCAGGGCCGGAGCGATTGGGCGATGCGGCGGTCGACCTTGCCCATGGGATAGTCCGGCAGCGCGGTGATGCGCGCCCATTTTACCCGCACTTCCGGACCGGGCGAGGGCAGCCGGCCGGCCTGCCAGGCGCAGGCGAAGGCCCGGGCCGTGACGCGGAACTGGGTGTAGGCATGGCGCACCTCGGCGGCCGGCGCGCCAACCGTGATCGTCAGGCCGTATTCAGCGCGCAGGGCGGCGGCCAGCGCCGCTCGCGGCTCGGCGCCCGGCTCCAGGCGCACGGCCGGGAAGGCCCACAGCCCGCCCAACAGCTCCTTCTCCGGGCGCTGGACGAGCAGCACCTGGCCGCGCTTGTGGACCACGGCCACCGCCAGGAGATGGTGCGGCAGCGGGGCGCGCCGCCGGGCCACCGGCCGCTGCAGTTGGAGGCCCAGCCGGCGCGCCTCGCAGCGTTCGCCCAGCGGGCAGAGCGGGCAGGCCGGCCCGCGCGGCGTGCAGACCGTGGCGCCCAGGTCCATCAGGGCCTGGTTGTAGTCCCCGGCCCGGCCGGCCGGCAGCAGGCTCCCGGCCAGGGCCTGCAGATCGCGCTCGCCGCGCGGCGTCTTCACGTCGCCGGCGTAGTTGAAGACGCGCGCCAGCACGCGCTTGACGTTGCCGTCCACCACGGCCGCGTCCACGCCAAAGGCGATGGAGGCAATAGCGGCGGCCGTGTAGGGCCCGATGCCGGGCAGCTCCCGCAGGCCGGCCACCGTGCGCGGCAGCTGCCCGCCGTGCTCGGCCGCCACCGTCTGCGCGGCCCGGTGCAGGTTGCGGGCACGCGAGTAGTAACCCAGCCCCTCCCACAGCGCCAGCACGTCCTGCAGCGGGGCGGCGGCCAGCGCCTGCACGGTGGGGAAGCGCCGCAGCCAGCGCTCAAAATACGGCCGGACCGTCTCCACCTGGGTCTGCTGCAGCATGATCTCCGAGACCCAGATCTGATAGGGATCGCCGACGCCGCGCCAGGGCAGCTCGCGCCGGTGACGGCGGTACCAGGCGAGGAGCGGCCGGGCGAGGGGCACGGGGGTGGACATGGAGGATATTGAAGAATCGGCGATTGGTAATTGAGCGATGGGGTGATCAGGGCGTCAGCGCCTGGGCGAGGTCCTCGATGAGGTCCTGCACGTGCTCGAGGCCGACCGAAACCCGGATCAGGCCCGGCCCGACTTCCAGCGGCGAGCCCTGCGTGGAACCGTGGGTCATGGCGGCCGGCAGCTCGATCAGGCTCTCCACCCCGCCCAGCGATTCGGCCAAGGCGAAGAGGCGGGTACGGGTGAGCAGGGCGCGGGCCTGCTCCGGGCCGGCCTTGAGGTAGAACGAGATCATCCCGCCGAAGTTGCGCATCTGCTTCCGGGCGACGGCGTGCTGAGGGTGGCTCTCCAGGCCGGGGTAGATCACCTCGGCCACAGCCGGATGGTCGGCCAGGAATTGGGCCACGGCCAGCGCGTTGGCGCCGTGCCGGTCCATGCGCACGGGCAGGGTCTTCAGGCCGCGCAGCACCAGGAAACAATCCATCGGGCCGGGCACCGCGCCGGCGGCATTCTGCAGGAACTGCAGCCGCTCGTGCAGGGCCTGGTCGCTGGTGAGCACCGCGCCCCCCACCACGTCCGAGTGGCCGCCCAGGTACTTGGTGGTCGAGTGCACCACCGCGTCCGCGCCCAGGGCCAGCGGCTGCTGCAGATAAGGCGTGGCGAAGGTGTTATCCACCACCACGCGGATGGCCGGGTTGTGCCGGTGGGCGAGCTCGGCCACGGCCGCGAGGTCCACCACCTTCAGGCGCGGGTTGGTGGGCGTCTCGATCCAGACGAAACGCGTGTTGGGCCGCAGGCCGGCGCGCACCGCCTCCAGATCGGTCAGCTCGACGTGGCTGAAGGTGATGCCGTACTTGCGGTACTGCTTGTCGAAGAGCCGGAAGGTGCCGCCGTAAACGTCGTTGCTGGCCAGCACATGGTCGCCCGGATCGAGCAGCTTGAGCACGGTGTCGATGGCGGCCATGCCGGAGGCGAAGGCTAGGCCATGGCGCGCGCCCTCCAGCGCGGCCAGACACGCCTCCAGCGCGGTGCGGGTGGGGTTGCCGGTGCGCGCGTAATCGTAGCCCTTGTGCTCGCCCACGGCCTGCTGGACGTAGGTGGAGGTCTGATAGATGGGCGTCATGATGGCGCCGGTGGCCGGGTCCGGCTCCTGGCCGGCGTGGATGGCGAGGGTTTCGAGGCGCGGCTGGGAGGGCATGGAGGCTCCTGGGTAGAGGTTTTGTAATTGGTGATCTGTGGTCGCATTATACGGGAGCGCCGGGGCCGTGCGCTATAATCACCGCATGAGCGATCTGCCGCTGTATGAGAGCCCGGAGGACGTGCCGGCCCCCCAGCCGCGCGAGGCCATGCGCTTCGAGCGGATCACGGTCACGCCCTACGCCGACGGCCGGCGCGTCAAGCTCAACTTCACCTTCCCGCCCTTCCAGGAACGGCCGAGCGTGGAGGCCTGGGTCACCGACGCACAGGGGCGCGTGGTGGCCGCCATGAGCCTGATCGAGGCCATGGAACAGGATTTCGAGTTCACCCTGCACCTGCGCAGCCCGGAGCCGCGCGGCGCGCACACCCTGCGGTTGGCCCTCTTCTATCTCCTGGACGAACACGACCTCGACCGCCGACAGGTGGTGGACGAGCGCGCGGTCCCGTTCACGATCGAACCGCCCTACTAAGACAGAAGACGCCCAAGCCGGCGCGCATTTCGTCCGGGGTCCCTCCATGTCTGAGCCCCTGCCCTGGGAAGTCCTGCACTCCGAGACCATCGTCGATTTCTCGCCGTGGCTGAAAGTCATCCGGCAGCGCGTGCGCCTGCCGAACGGCGTGGTCATCCCCGATTACGTGCTGGCCCCCGGGCCGAGCTACAGCCTGGTGGTGCCGCTGACCGACGACGGCCAGATCGTGCTGGTGCGCCAGTATAAACACGGCCTGGGCCGGCTGGTATACGATTTTCCGGCCGGCTATCTGGACACACCGGAGGAAGACCCGCTGGCCTGCGCCCAGCGCGAACTGCTGGAGGAGACCGGCTACACGGCCCAGCGCTGGACGGCCTTGGGCGGCTTCGTGTTGGACACCAACCGCTCCGACATGACCGCGCACCTGTTCCTGGCCGAGGGCGCGGCGCAGATCGCCGAGCCGGACCTGGACGACACCGAGGCCATCTCCCGCCACCTGGTGCCGCAGGCAGATATCCCGGCCATGCTGCGCGCCGGCGAACTGCCCAACGTCGCCGGGGCGGCCGCCTGGGGGCTGGCGCTGGCTGTGCGCGCCGGCCGCCTGAGCTGACCCGTCCCTACCCGGACCCGTATGAGCGAACCCACACAAGAGACCCCGGCGGAAGCGCCGGCGCCCGCCCCGCCCGCTCTGCTCCGCTGGCTGCCCGAGCGCTGGCGCGCCCGTCTGCCGGCCGGCGCGCTGACGCGCCGCGTGCTGACCCTGGCCTGGCCGTCGGTGGCCGAGCAGTCGCTGGTGACCATCATCGGATTGGTGGCCGCCTACATCGTGGGCCACCTGGGGGCGGCCGCGCTGGCCGGAGTGGGCCTGGGCGGCCAGGTGCTCAACCTGGTGGCCGCGCTGTTCGGGGCGGTGGGCGTGGGCGCCACGGCCCTGATCGCCCGGCACATCGGCGCGCGCGAGCCGGAGGCGGCCGGCCGGCTGGCTTGGCAGGCGCTGCTGCTGGCCGGCGGGGTGGGCGCGCTGGCGGCCGGCGCGGGCTGGGTGCTGGCCGAGCCGATCATCCGCGCCTTGGGTGCGGCGCCGGACGTGGTGGCGGCCGGCACCGCCTGGCTGCAGACCGTGGCGCCCTCCTTCGCCTTCATCGGCGTGCTGCTGGTGGGCAACGCCGCGCTGCGCGGGGCCGGCGACACGCGCTCGCCCCTGTACGTGATGCTGGCCGTGAACGTCGTCAACGTCGGCGTGGCCTGGACCCTGACGCGCGGGACGTTCGGGCTGCCGCGCCTGGGGGTGGTGGGCACCGGCCTGGGCGCGGCCAGCGGCCAGATCATCGGCGCGCTGCTGGTGATCGGCCGGCTGCTGCGGAGCCGGGGGCCGCTGCCCCTGGCGCGCGCCGTGCCCCGCCCGGATTTCAATCAGCTGGGCCGCATCCTCAACATCGGCCTGCCGGCCGGCGCGGAGCAGCTGCTCCTGCAGGTGGCCTTGCTCAACCTGGCCGTGATCATCTCGCAGTTCGGCACCGCCGCCTACGCCGCCCACAGCATCGGCCTGCGCGTCGCGGCGCTCTCCTTCTTGCCGGGCTGGGGCTTCAGCGTGGCCGCCACCACCCTGGTGGGGCAGGAGTTGGGGGCCCGCCGGCCGGACCAGGCGCGCCAGGCCACCTACGTGGCCTTCGGGCTGGCGCTGGTCGTGATGGCGGTGATGGGCGCGCTGCTGTTCATCTTCGAGGCCCCCATCCTGCTCTTCTTCACGGACGACCCGGCCGTGCTGGCCGCCGGCGCCGTTGTCGTGCGCGCCTCGGCCGTGCAGCAGCCACTGCTGGCGGCCTCCTTCGTTTTCTCCGGCGCGCTGCGCGGGGCCGGCGACACGCGCACCACCCTGCTCATCACCGTCGGCTCGATCTGGGGCCTGCGCCTGGCGGCGGCCTACCTGCTGGGGATCAGCCTGGGGCTGGGGCTGCTGGGCGCCTGGCTGGCGGTGGGCCTGGACTTCGGCTCACGCGCCTTCTTTTTCTGGCGGCGATTCGAGAGCGGGCGCTGGATGGCGCTGAAGGTGTAAGGCTCAATTCGCCGGGAAAACCTCCAGCGCCGCCTCGGCCGTCACACGCGGGCCGGCCAGGAGCGGGCTGGGTTGGTCCTTCAGAGTCTGGTCGAAGAAGGCCAAGCAGTATGTCCGGGTGAGGGCCAGCAGGCGCTCGGCTTCGCCGGCAATGGGCAGAAGCGCCGGCATCAGGAGCGGGCCGTCCGTGAAGCTGTCATGGCGGGCGCCGGTGAGGACCACCCGATAACTGCCGGCGCGGACCGCCTCGAACTGGGCCCGGAGCGCCGCGGGCAGCGCCGCCTCCTTGGTGATGAACATGAAGGCCTGATCCGGAGGCGGCGCGCCCGGCTGAACCGAGAACGGCCCGCCGCGCTGGAGGCCGTCCAGGTTGAGGCAGGCCCGCAGGCGCGGCTCGGCGCGGCAGGCCTGCGCCGCCGTCAGGCCGCCCAGCGAGTGCCCCATGATTGCGGCGTGGTCGAGGTCCAGGCGGCCGGCCAGGCTGTCGGCCGGCGCCGCGTCGAGCGCGGCCAATTGCTTCAGGACGAAGAGCGCATCCGCCGCCCGCACGGCCACCCGCTCCGCCACCCACGGCTCACGCTCAGCCAGCGCCTGCGGCCCCGGCACAAATTGCGCAATCTGGCCATCTGTGCGGGCGACCGCGGCCACATCGTAAGGATGGTTGAGCCCCACGACGACGTAGCCGTGGCTGGCGAGGTCGTCGGCCAGGCCGGCGTAAAACTCGACATTGGTGCCGTTGCCAGGCGAGAGCAGCACCACCGGCCACCGGCCCCGGCCGGCGACGCGCGCTTCCAGCCGGCTGTGGGACCGGATATAGCGCAGGCCAAAGACCTCCAGCGCGCTCACCTCACCGCTGGCCGCCAGGTTCGGGGCCAGCCGCTCCAGATCCGGGAAGTACGGGGCCGGGAGGCCGGTGCCCGCTTCCGCCGGATACCAGATCTCGGCCATGACCTCCCGGAAATCGCCGGGGGCTTCGGTCAACGGCTCCGGACGGGCCGGGTCTATCCAGCGCCGCGTGGTCCGGCCCACCGCATACGGGCCGGTGGCCGGCGCGCTGTCGAGCTGAAGATAGACCGAGAGAGCCAGCAGCGCCGCCAAGCCCAGACCCGCGCCAAGCGCTCCGACCAGCCCACGTCGCATCGCGCTCACTCCGCCTTGGGCAGCTCGGCGGGCGCGGCCGCTTCGCTCTTGCGTTCCGGCTGCCTGTCCTCCCGCGTCAGCACGTAGATCAGGATCAGGGCCAGGCCGAAGAACGTCGGGAACAGGCCGATCAGGGCGAAGAGCGCGAAGCCGTCTTCGTCGCGCCCGACGCTCAGGTACGCGATCACCCAGCCCGCGCACAGCGCCAACCCCAGCGCGGTGCTGAGGATGCCCCAGCGCAGCGCGCCTTTGCCGTCGCCGCGCAGCCGCTCCGGGCGCACCAGGCCCTTCTCGGCCAGTGCGATCGTCTCGCGGTAGGCCAGGTAGCGGTTGAAGGCGATGAAGACGAACAGCATCAGGAAAAAGCCAAGAAAACCCAGGCACGGAATCACGTCGCCGTTCATTTGAGGATCTCCAGGGTAACGTTGCCGCTGTTGGTGTGGACGGTGAGCTGCTCGCCGCCGCCGTTGAGCGGGCCGCTGAAGCGGGTGGCGCTCTGGCGGCTGAGCTCGCCGGTAACCAGGATCGGGAAGGCCGACGTGATCTGGCCGAAGTCGGTGCTCAGGTCCACTGTCAGCGCGGTGGCCTCGGGCAGCGCCAGCGTCACGGCGCCAAAGTCGGTCTTCACCGTGTGCGGCCCCTGGCCGAGCGAGCCGGTGAAGTCGATCTGGCCGCTGTTGGTCTTCAGGTCGAGCGTCACAGACAGCGCGTCCGTGATGGCGATATCGCCGAAGTCTGTATGCGCCAGCAGCGTGCCGGCCGCGCCGGCCACGGTGATGGCGCCGCTGTTGGTCCGCAGGTCGTAGCCGGCGCCGCTGACCGCGCGCAGCGTGATCGGGCCGAAATCGGTATCGGCGCTGACCTGGCCCGGCACCGTCACCTGCGTGGCCGTTATCTTGCCGCTGGACGAGTGCAGGCCGAGGCGGCCCGCGGCGGCGTCTTCCAGCATGACCGCCCCGAAATCCGAGCGCAGCTCAATGGCGCCTTCGCCCGCCTGCACGCGGCGCGCCGTGACCGTGCCGCTGTTCGTCTGCGCCGTCAGCGGGCCGGTGGTGTCCGCCACCGTGATCTGGCCGAAGTCGGTTTTCAATATGGCCGCGCCGGTCACGCCTTCCAGACGGACGTCGCCAAAGTTGGCGCGCAGATCGACGGCCATCTGGCGGGGCACGGTCAGCGTGAGATCGACCGTGTCCGAGCGCGTCGAGCCGACGACGACGACCTGGTTGGGCTGCTGATAGCGGATCGTCAAGCGGTCGCCCTGCTGGTCGAAGCTCACCTGCAGCGCGTCCAGGTCGGCCTGCGCCGCGGCCGCGTTGGCGGCCCAGGCCGTCTTGTGCAGGGAGACGACGACCTCGGTCGTGTCGGCCGCGACCACGGTCACGGCGCCGCCCGCGTTATCCACCACCAGTTGGCCCGGTTCGCCCAGCGTGAAGCGCTTCTCCTCCGTGGCCTCCGCCGAAACGCGGTCGAATGAGATGGCTTGGAAGCGCACGCCGGCGCGCGTGAACTGCGCCACGCTGAGGGCCACCGCGCCGGCCATCAGCGCGCAGACCCCGAGCAAGGCCGCGCTCAAGCCGAGGATAATCCCGCGTCGATATCGCATCGCGTTGTCTCCTTGTTGTCTGTTCGGTCTTGCTCAGTTTGACCGGCGGCCGGCCGGAAAGTTTCACGGCCGGCGCGGCTGAACCTGGGCCCGGGAAGCGGAGTACCTTACTGAAACTTTTCCGGGCCAGGCCGGTCTAACTGGATAAGGAAGGCTGTGTGGCGGAGGCCGAGGAGCGTGTCTGGATCCAGCGCGCGCAGGCGGGTGATGCGGAAGCGTTCGGCCAGTTGGTGTTGGAACACCAGCGCTTCGTGTATCACCTGGCCTTGCGCGTGCTCCGCCATCCGCAGGAGGCCGAGGACGTGGCTCAGGAGGCTTTCGTCCGGGCGTGGCTGGCGCTGCCCCACTTCCGCGGCCAGGCCCGCTTTGGGACCTGGCTGTACCGCATCGTGACCAACCTGTGCTACAACCGCCTGCCGGGCCTGCGCCGTGACCTGAATGCCCTGGGGGAAGAGCAGATCGGCGACCTCCCGGACGAGTCGGCGGCCGGCGCGGAGGCGGCCGCCGGCCTGGAAGACCAGGAGCGCCAGGCTTTTCTGCAAGACGCGATCGAGCGCCTGCCGGCGAGCTATCAACTCTTGATCACGCTCCGTTTCCAGCAGGGGCTGGCGTACGACGAGATCGCGGGCATCACCAGCCTGCCGCTCGGGACGGTGAAGACTGGCCTGTTTCGCGCGCGGGCGCGTCTGCGCGAGGCGCTGCGCGCTTACGAGGAGGGCGAGGCCGATGACCGCTGACCGCGAACAGCTGGCCCAGGCCCGGATCGAGGCCGCCCTGCGCTCGCAGCCGCTGCACCAGCCGCCGGCGACCCTGGCGCCGGCGGTCCTGGCGCGCATCCACGGGCTGACCCACACCGCGCGCCCCCGCTTTCGGCTGGAGTGGCTGGATTACGCCCTGGGCCTGTTCCTGCTCGCCCTGGTTGGGATGGCCGGTTGGATCTGGCGGCTCCTGCCGCCGCCGGCGGCCGACCTCATCACGGCCCGCCTGCGCCTGGAAGCGCTGTCGCTGATCCACGTTTTCGACTTGGGGCGGCTCTGGCCGGTGCTGGCGCTGGGGCTGGGGCTGGGCCTGGCCGTGCTCTTGATCTCGTTCGCGGAGTCCAACCGGCCGCGCGTGTGAGCCCGGCGGCGGTCCGGGGCCGGCGCGCG
>JAEURL010000329.1 GCA_016789165.1 Anaerolineales bacterium
AGGTCCAGGGCTTCAACGACCGGGGCGGCGGTGGGCTCGGGGGCGGTGGTGGCCGCCGGAGCCGCGGTGGGGGCCGGCGCGGCGGTGGGCGTGGCCGCCGGCGCGCAGCCGGCCAGGCCGAGGGCCAGCACCAGCAGCCCCAACAGAATTTGGTACGTGAGTCTCCGGGTCTTCATGTTCTTCTCCTTCAGAAGGCAAATCAGCGGCAAGGCTTGCTCGGCCAGCGCCGGCCGGGGGCGCCGGCGCTGGCAGGGTGTCAGGGTTCTTTGGCTGGTTCGGTCTCGGCGGCGCTGGCCGGGGCCGCCGCCTCAGCCGGGGTCAGGGATTCGAACCAGCGCAGGTGCTCCATCCGGGCGTATTGCTCGGTCACAAAGCCGGTGACCATGCCGGACAGGGCGTCGTACAGGAACGTGAAGTAGACGTGGCCGATCATCAGGACCGACAGGCCCAGCATCGACAGGTCGTGCACCATGGCCGCCAGGGCGTGGCCGGTCGGCCCCAGCCGGCCGACGCCGAACCACAGGACGAAGCCGGAGGCCGCCACGCTGACGAACATGAGAAACGTGCTGGCGTGGTGGATCTTCTGGCCGGCGTTCAGGCGTCCCTGCGGCGGCAGGCCCTTGGTCCGGCCCAGCACGTAGGCCGGCATGTGCTTGAACCACTCCAGGTCATCGCGGGTGTAGGTGAACGACTCCGTCACCAGCTCCAGCGCCTGGCGGGGCAGCAGCAGCGCATACAGGATGGGCAACAGGACAAACGGCGCCACGGCCAGGCGGTGGATCAGCCGCGAGAGGCCCCCGGCCGCCAAGAACGCCAACGGCGGGAACAACAGGGCTAACCCGCTCAGCAGCAGCAGCAAGAACGAGCCCACACCCAGCCAGTGGATCAGGCGTTGGGCCGGCCGATAGCGCGCGACGAGGCGCGGCGCAGGGCTAGTCATGGTGGGCCTCCCCTGGCTGGACGGCCTCCGGTTCCCCGGCGGGGGCCGCCTCGGCCGCGGGAGCGGTCTCCGCGCCATGCAGCGCGGCCTTCTCGCGGGCGTGCTGCCGGCGCGCGAAGAGGAACATCAGGCCCATGACGCCGGCGGCCAGGGCCGAGAGGCCGGCCGAGGCGGGCTGGACGGCCGTCTGCCAGACCGTCTGGGCGGCCGGGATGACGGGATTTTCGGGCAGGCCGTAGGCGGCCGGCTCATCCAACAGGACCATGAGCAGGCCCAGGCCGCCCAACTGGGTCTCCCCGTACACCTGGGCCTTGGGGTAGCGGGACTGCAGAGCCGCGGCCCGGCCTTTGGCCTCGGCCAGGATGGCCTCCCGCTCGCCAAAGCGGATGGCCTGGCTCGGGCAGGTCTCGGCGCACCAGGGCAGCTGCCCATCCTGCACGGCCTCCAGACAGGCCCGGCACTTCGAGACATGGTTGTTGTAAATGTGCGGCACGTGGAAGGGGCAGGCATCCGTGCAGTAGCCGCAGGCGCTGCATTTCTCCGTGGCCACCACCGTCAGGCCATTCCACTTGGAGAGCGTGCCGGTGGGGCAGACCCCCACGCACGGCGCCTCGGCGCAGTGGAAGCAGCGCTGGTGGGCGAAGGAGCCCCAGAAGTCCGGGGACTGGCCGCGGACGATGTCGCGCACGGCGATGTAGGCCTCGCCGGCGCCGAGTTCATTGCCGGCGTGGCAGGCCACCACGCACGCCTGACAGCCGATGCACCGGTCCAGATCGATGGAGAAGGCATAGCGCGTTGACATGCTAGCTCTCCCGGACCAGCTTGACGAAGTTGACGCGCATCCCGGCGCCCCCGCAGATGGGGTCCAGGGCGTAGCGCGTCTGCAGCGCGGCATCGCTGGCGCCGCGCCCATGCGCGCGCGTCATCCCCGGCGCCTGGTGGCCGAAGCCGTGTACCATATAGACGCAGTCGCGGCGGATGCGCGGGGTCGCCTTGACCTTGACCGGGCCGCTGCGGGCGCCGTCCTGGTTCTCGAGCCAGACGCGGTCGCCCTCGGCCAGGCCCAGGTCGGCGGCCGTGGCCGCGTTGAGCCAGACGTCGTTCTCGGCCATAAGCTGGTTGAGCACCGGCGTGTTCTGGGTGCGCGCGAAGGTATGCACCGGGCTGCGGCCGTACAGCAGGCGGAAGTAGCCGGCCGGCGCCTCGTCCAACGGCTCGTACACCGGCAGCGGCTGGAAGCCCGCGCTGGCCAGCGCCTCGGAATACAGCTCCACCTTGCCGCTGGCCGTGCCAAACGGCGAGGCGCCCTCCGCTTCGAAATCGGCCAGGTAGGGTTTGCCCTTCTGGATCGCCACCCCGCCCTGCTCGCGGAGCTTGTCCAGGTTCAGGTTGAGCGAGCTCAGCCGGCGGTTGAGGTACTCCTCCGCCGTCTGCCAGGGGAAGAAGGCCTCCAGCCCCAGCCGCACGCCCAGCTCGCGGGCCATCCACCAGCCGGGCTTGGTCTCATACAGCGGTTCGACGGCCGGCTCGCGCAAGGCGACATACGGCGTCTTGTGGCCGCAGGCCCACAGCTCGTCGTAGCGCTCGAGGTAGGTGGCCTCCGGCAGCACCACGTCGGACCAGGCCACGTGGTCCTGCGGCAGCGCGTCGATGGTCAGGACGAAGTCCAGCTTCTGCAGCGCTTCCTTGGTGCGCGGCACGTTCGGGATGGTGTGGAAGAGATTGGTGCCGTAGGCCACCAGGCCCTTGATCGGGTACGGTTGGCCCGTCACCATGGGCTCGATCAATTCCTGCATGGCGGTGGCGCCGCGCAGGAACTTCTCGCGGGCGCCGTCGGCGCGCGTCTTGCCAGTCGGTCCAGGAGGCAACCCGGCCTCCTCTCCTGGTGTAGACGCTCAGCCACCGACGCCGCCGATCACGGCGTAAGGCGGATGCGGGTGCTCTTCCAAGTACGGGGTCTTGTTGAAGTACAGGCCGCCCGGCCGGCCATAGGCGCCCACCAGGGCGTTGAGGATGTAAACGGCGCGCAGGCGCTGGGTGTCATTGCCGTACCAGACCACGTGCCGGCCGGGCACGATCACGGCTTGCGGACGGGCGCGGCCGAAGGTCCGGGCGGATTCGCGGATCAGGTCGGCCGGCAGATCGGTAATGGCGGCCGCCCACTCCGGGGTGAGCGCGGCCACGTGCGCGCGCAGCTCGTCAAAACCCACCGTCCACTGGTCGATGAAATCCCGGTCGATCAGGTCCTCGGCGATCAGGACGTTCATCCAGGCCAGCAGCAGGGCCGTGTCGGTGCCGGGTTTGATGGGCAGCCAGTGGTCGGCCTTCATGGCCGCCGACGAGTAGCGCGGGTCCACCACGATCAGCTGGGCGCCGCGGGCGCGCGCCTCGGCCAGGTCCTGCATCATGGTGTTGCGGGCATCCTCGCCGATGTGCGTGCCGATCAGCACCAGGCAGCGCGCCTCGGCCCAGTCCACGGGCTCGTGGTTGCCGATGGCGCGCCCGAAGGTCAGCAGCGCGGCTTCCTCGCGCGGGCTGGTGCACAGCGAAGTGGAGGGCTTGGCGGCGTTGGGCGAGCCCCAGGCCTGGGGTAGATAGTCGATGAACCAGAAGTCGCCGGAGGTGTGTCCCAGGAAGGCCACGCCCTCCGGGCCGTACTGGTCCTTGATTTTGAGCAGCTGCTCGGCGCTGTAATCCAGGGCCTCTTCCCAGGAGGCCTCGCGGAACTTCCCCTCGCCGCGGGCGCCGGTGCGGATCATGGGCCGCTTGAGCCGATCCGGGTCGTACAGGAAGGAGACTCCGGCCTGCCCGCGCGCGCACAGCCGGCCGCGGCTCTTGGGATCTTGGGGGTTGCCCTCGATCTTGACGACCCGGCCGGCCACGCTCTTGACGATGACGCCGCAGCGCCACGGGCACATATCGCAATAGTTGTAGGTGGTGGTCGGCGACTGGCGGAACCACGGCAGGCCGGCCCCCAGCCGGCGCAGCCAGCGCCCGCCGGCCGCCAACGCCGGCTGAGCCTGGGCCAGCGCGCCCAGGGCGAGGGCCGAGCCGCGCAAGAAACGGCGGCGCGAGACGGGTTTAGCGGCCATC
>JAEURL010000380.1 GCA_016789165.1 Anaerolineales bacterium
AGTTCGGCCTCGGACAGGGAGAGCAGCCAGTGCAGGAAGCCCAGCTCGCCGAAGGCCGCGGCTCGCCGGCCCAAACCTGGCAGCCGCCCGACAATGGTGAGCGCGTCCAGGGCCTGCTGATAGCTGGTGTGGATCCAGGCCCAGCCGCGGCCGGCCTCGCCCAGGCCCAGGCGCAGGTGCGGCGCCACGCCCACCAGCTGCTCGGCCGCCCGCCGGCCCTCGCCGGGCGCGCGCCGGTACTCCAGGATGCACACCCAGCGCCGGCCGAGGAAGCCGGCCAGCTTGTGCAGGCCCAGGCCGGCCACCGCCCGCTGCAGGCCGGCTTGCAGGGCGCGGTCTTGGAGCGGCGCGCCCTCGGCGCTCTCCAGCACCAGCACCTGGTGCTCGCGCTCGCCGCTCAGGCCGTAGCGCGCCAGGTTGCGCTGCATCAGGGCGTTCTCCTGAAAGGTCCCGTCCACCAATTGCGCCAGCAAGTCGCCCTGGAAGCGCGCCTCGGTCTCCTCGATGGCCTGCCGGCGGACCAGGATCAGGGCGGCCACGGTGGCCGCGCTCTCCACGGTCTGCAGATCCAGGTCGTTGAGCGGCCGCTCGGCCTCGCGCAGGGTCAGGTAGGCCAGCACCTCGCCAGCCACCACCACCGGCGCCACGATCCAGGCGCGGGCCTCCGGGTCGTCGGGCGGGGCCGGCACCCGGGTGGGCTTCGGATTGGGGCGCAGGCTGGCCGGCAGGCCGGCGGCCGGGTAGCGGCCGAGCGAATAGGGCAGCTGGTGCGGATGGGCCGCCGCCGGCCCGGCGGTGTAGGCCAGGGTCTGGAACTCGGGGCTCTCCACCCGCACCGCGCAGGCCACCAGCTCGGCCAGGGCCTTGGCCAGATCCAGCAGGTCCCCGCCCTGCAGCACGACGTGCGTCAGGCGCAGGTGGGTGGTCATGGCCTGCCGGATGAGCGCGCCCTCACGGTCCACCAGCCGGCGCAGGATCACCTCGGTGACCTCGACGTAGTGGCACTCGAAGGGCACCTCGATCACGGGCAGGCCCAGCCGGTCGGCGGCCGCCAGCAAAGCCTCCGGCAGGCTGATCACCTCGCCCATGCGTGAGAAGACCAGGCCGGCCAGGCCCAGGCCGTGCAGGGCCTCCACCAGCCCCGGCTGGCGCTCAAAGTCGGCGGCCAGGGTGCGGGCGTCGGTCAGCAGCAGCTCGCCGCCCTTCACCCAGCGGGCCACGTCCGGGATCTCGACGATGTGCACCCACTGGATCGGGCGCTCCAATCCAGCGGCGCCGGCCAGCAGGCACGCGGTTTGAAAGACCTCCAGTTGCAAGGCGTCGGCGACCGTGAAGGGGACGGGCAGCAGCGGCATGGGCTGGGGCGCCGGGGGCCGGCGTGCGCCGATTATACGGGAGAACAAAAAAGGACCTGTCGGGCGCGCCGACAGGTCCAGACGGTCAGCCAGCAGGTTAGTCTGTGCCCGGCGCCAGGTCGTTGATGCGGATGGCGGCGGCGTGGCGATGGGCGTCCATGCCCTCGTAGGTGGCCTGGGCGGCGGCATAGCGCGCCAGCTTGATGGAGGCCGGCGTGTCCACCTCCATGTGGGTGATGATCTTCAGGAACATGCCCACCCACAGCCCGCCCGTGTACTGGGCGGCCGCGCCGGTGGGCAGGATGTGGTTGGGGCCGGCGATCTTGTCGGCGTAGACCTCGGGCGTGTTCTCGCCCAGGAAGAGCGAGCCGTAGTTGTGCAGGGTGGCCAGCACCGCGCGCGGGTCGCGGGCGTGGATCTCCAGGTGTTCGGGCGCGTACTCGTCCGAGTAGCGGGCGGCGTCCGCCAGGTTGTCCACCACCACCACGCGCCCGTGGTCCTGCCACGAAGCGCGGGCCACGGCCTCGGTGGTGCGCTCCTTGAGCTGCTTCTCAATTTCAGTCAGCGTGGCCCGGGCCAGCTGCTCGGAGGTGGTCACCAGACAGCCGCGCGCGCTGGGGTCGTGCTCGCACTGCGCCAGCAGGTCGGCGGCCACGTAGTCGGCGCGGGCGCTGTCGTCGGCCAGCACCAGGCACTCGCTCGGGCCGGCCAGGAAATCGATGCCCACCTCGCCGAAGATCTGGCGTTTGGCTTCGGCCACGTACTTGTTGCCCGGCCCCACCACCATGTTGACCCGGCCGATGGTCTCGGTGCCGAAGGCCATCGCGCCGATGGCCTGCACCCCGCCCAGGCAGTAGATCTCGTCCACGCCCATCTTGTAGAGCGTGTAGAGCACGCCGGGGCTGATGGCGCCGCTGCGGCCCGGCGAGCTGCAAGCGATGATGCGCTTCACGCCGGCGACCTTGGCCGGCATGACGGCCATCACGCCCGTGGTCAGGCACGGATAGCGGCCGGCCGGCAGGTAACAGCCCACGGATTCCACCGGCACCACGCGGTGGCCCATGCGCATACCGGGCTTCAGCTCGGTCTCGAAGGCCGTCAGGTGGTCCTTCTGCGCCTGGGCGAAGGCGCCCACCTGCTCGATGGCGAAGTCCAGCTCCTCCACCACGGCCGGCGGCAGCTCGTCCTTGGCCTTGGCCGCCTCTTCCATCGGGATCCGGAAGGCCGGCGGCTCGTAGTTGTCAAACTTCTTGGAGTAGTAGCGCAGGGCGGAGTCGCCCTCGCTCTTCACCCGCCCCAGGATCTCACGGACGGTCTCCTGCAGCTGGCGGGTATCTTCCGCCGTAACCGGCTTTTCGGCCTTAAGCTCGCGGTAGTACATGGGCAACTCCTCTCAGAATAGAAAACCGGGACGCCGGCCGGGCTACGGCCGGCGCAGATGGGTGTGGATGGCCAGCGGGCCCAGGCGTTTGAACCCCTCGCCCTGCGCCACGCCCTGTTGATAGATCGGGAACTGCCGGCCGCTGTCGCGCAGCTGCTTGAGGCTTTGCGTCAGGCCCAGCGTGCCGAACTCGCGCGTGCGCGTCACGTGATCCAGGTCCAGCAGTTCGGTCAGCAGCGCGGCGTGGTCGCCGGCCTGCTGCAGCACGCGTCCGTCCGGATCCACGATCAGCGACCGGCCGCCGCCCAGCGGGCTGAGGCCGTTGACGCCCACAAAATAACATTGGTTACAGATGGCCGTGGCCTGGCTGACCACCAGCTCCAGGGTCCGGTCGGAGGTGGGCGTCAGCGTGGGCTGGAGGATGACCTCGGCGCCCAGCCAGGTGAGCGTGCGCGCCACCTCCGGAAACCACTGGTCGTAGCAGATGCACAGCCCGAAGCGGCCCACGTCCGGGATGTCAAAGACGCAGAACTCGTCGCCGGCCGTCGTCTCGGCTTCGTAGGGCAGCCACGGGAAGAGCTTGCGGTAACGGGCCACGATCTCGCCGGCCGGCGAAATGACCAGGGCCGTGTTGTAGACCCGGTCGCCGGCTGCTTCGTACAGGGAGCCCGGCACCAGCCACTTGCCCCACCGGCGGGCGATGGCGCCCAGCTCGTCGGTAAGCGGGCCGGGGATGGGCTGGATGGTCCGGCGCCAGGCCTCGGGCGGGTCAGGCGGCTGAAAGGGCACCGCGCCGGAGGCGGCCAGCTCGGGAAAGATCAGCAGCTGCACCCACGGGAAGCCGCGTGCCACCTCGGCCACCACGGCGCCAATCTGGGCGACGCTGGCCGGCGCGTCCCAGGCCACAGACTGCATCTGCACGGCCGCGATCCCGAATAAGCGCGCCATAGGCGTTCTCTCAACCTTGATCTGGAAAGGGCGGCCAGAGGCGCCGGCTCAGGCCAGCACCCGCCGGCGCTCGTCGGCCACCGCCAGCACCTTTTTCCAGCTCTTGATGAAGCTGCTGCGGAAGAGCTGAACCGGGCCAAAGCTCTCAAACTCGGCGGGGCTCAGGCCGTCGTCCAGGTAGCCGCGCCGGAAGTCCGGCAGCTTCTCCAGCAGTTCGTCGATCACGCGCTGCGGCACCGGGTTGAAGAGGCGCTCCACCACCGGCGGGTCCTGGGCCAGCAGCTTGTCGGCCGTGCCCTCCCAGTTGATGGTGATGTACATCCGGCCGCCCACCAGTTCGGTGAAGTGGTGCAGGCCGCGCGAGCCGCCGCTGACGAAGTGGCAGCGGTAGCCGCGCGCCTCCATCACGGCGTAGACCTTGCGCGCCGCCGCCAGGCCGGCCTGGAAGAGCACGTCGGGCGCGATATCGATCTGGTTGTCGGCCGCGTACTTCTGCAGGAAGTCGTCGTAGATGCCGGCGATGTGCGACATGAACAGCACCGGCGCCCGGCCGGACTGCCGCGCCACCCGCTCGTACGTCTCGCACAGGGCGATCAGCTGGCTGACGGCGAAGATCTCGGTGGCGTTGATCGGCACGTCCTGGGCGATCAGGGCCTCCATCGCCTTAAGCCCGACCGTGGTGGCCGGGATTTTGCAGGCGATGTTGGGGGCCACGCGCCGGTTGGCCAGCGACTCCTCGATCAGCTGCTCCGGGTCCTCCTCGTCAATCGGGTCGCCCTGGATGCTGACGTAGCCGGACGGGCCGCCGGCCTGGGCCAGCTGCGGCTCGAATTTGGCGGCGATAGGCTTGACCAGCTTCTGCTGGAAGCGGATGGCGGCCTGGTGGGCGTTGGCGGTCTCGCCCACGGCCTCGTCCAGCAGCGCCAGCGCGTACGGCCCCTCGGTGGGGTGATCCAGCATTTTCTGCGAGTAGGACGGATTGCTGGTGCAGCCCACCGCCCCCTCGGCGATGGCCCAATCGGCCTGCTCCCGGGTGGGGTTGTTGATCCACAGCCGGGTGGGCGTCAGCTGGGCGACACGGTGAAAATAGCGCGCTTTCATCACTGTCCTCCTTGCTGTCAACCGTTGGGGTAAGCGGCCCGGAACTTGGCGACCGCTTCAGCGGCCAGTTTGGCCAGGGAGACGCCGTCGGCCATGACCGTCAGCAGCTGGTAGCCCTTATCGAACAGGGCCTGGGCCTGCTCCCAGGAATTGGCCACGGTGGCCAGCGCCTTGCCGGAGCCCAGCACGCGCGCCTCGATCGAGGCGATGGCGGCCTTGACCTCCGGCTGGCTCGGGTCGGCGAAGTGGCCCATCGAGGTGGCCAGGTCCATCGGGCCGATGAAGATGCCGTCCAGGCCGTCCACCTTGAGGATCGCCTCCAGGTTGGCCACGGCCTCCGGCGTTTCGACCGCGACCATGACGAAGATCTCGGCGTTGGCGTGGTCGAGGTAGGCGCGGATGTTCTGGCCGTAGCCGGCGGCCCGCGGGCTGCCGGCGATGCCGCGCACGCCCTGCGGCGGATAGCGGCAGGCGCGCACGGCGGCGGCGGCCTCGGCGGCCGTGTTGACGTACGGCACCAGCACGCCCGACACGCCGGCGTCCAGGATGCGCTTGAGGCTGACGAAGTCATTCCAGGGCGCGCGCACCAGCGGCGTCACGCCCGAGCCGTTCAGGGCCTGGAGCTGGCTGATCAGAAGGGCGATGTCGCCGGGGCCGTGCTCCAGGTCGATCAGCAGCCAATCAAAGCCCGCCCGGCCCATGATCTCGGCCGTGTACGGGCTGGCGATCTGCAGCCAGGCGCCGACGGTGCGCCGGCCGGCCTGGAGCTGATGTTTCAAGGGGTTGGTAAAAGCCATGCGGTCCTTGCCTGACGCGAGGCGGGTCGGCCGGACGCCGGCCCGCCTCGCGGCGGTGGTCAATCGCGGAAAACGATCGTCGGGATGTTCATCAGCCGGCCGTACGCCTCCAACTCGCGCACGAAGTCGCCGGCCACGCCCGAGATGTGGTTGGAGCCGAACTCGTCCACCAGCCGCTCGAAGTCCACATCCACTTTCACGAAGGCGGTGGGCAGCTGGTGCTTGCCGCGGGCCGCCACAAAGGCCGCGTATTCGGCCTCGGTGGGCTCCACGGCCTCGCCGGGCAGGATGGCCAGCACGTACTGGCCGGCCTTGCGGTACAGGCGCGCCAGGGTGAGCGTGCCCGGCGCGGCCCGGAAGTAGGTGATGGCGCCGCCGCCGGGGCGCATGGCCGGCCGCAGCTCGATGTGTTTCATATTCTCGGCCGGGTTATCCGACCGGCCGGCGTACCACGAGCACATCCCGCCGCAGTTCGGCAGGTAGATGGTGCGCGTCTCGGCGTTCAGGTAGCTCAGGTCGGCAAAGAGCGTGGGGAGCCCGCCCGAGATATGCTTGAGGATCTGCATCGTCAGCGCGCCGTCGCCGTCGGACTCGCAGGCGAAGGCGAAGGACTCCTTCTTCCCGGAGGCGTCGTACGGGCCGGGCATCAGCGCGGCCGAGATACACTGCGGGACGAAGTGCGTGGTCAGGTCCGGCATGCACTTGACCGCGCCAAAGTCCAGTTTCTTTTCTTCGATGATCTGCTTGGTGGCCAGGTAGCAGCGCGCCTGGAAGGAGAGCTTGGCCGGCGTCAGCCCCTGGTCGTTGTAGCCCACCAGGCCGACGTTCTGGCCCAGCCAGGCCACCATCTCCGTGCCGGCGGCCTCGCCCATCAACTCCGCCCGGCGGATGATCTCCAGCTGGTCGATGTGCTCGACGTCCACGCCGAAGACCTGGCGCCACTGCATCGGATCGAAGGTGCCGGTGTCGATGCCCAGCGAGCGCCCGCCAAACAGGCCGAAGACCTCGCCGCGCAGCCGGCGCACCGCGGCGGCCGCGCGCAGGAAGGGCAGCACCTTGGCTTCCACCCGCCCGCTCTCAAAGTCCTCGCGCACGCGCAGGTGCGGGAAGCCGATCTGGGCCAGCGCGCCGGCCGCCCCCAGCAGGCCGACCGTGCCATGCGTGCCGGCGTGCTGGTTGGAGACCAGGGCGGTGGGCAGGTTCAGGCGCTGAACGCCGCGCACCACCAGGTTGGGGGCCGTCCAGCACGGCACGTGGGCGATGAAGGCCTCGACGCCGGCCGCCCGCAGGGCGTCCACTTGGCCGTCGATGTCCTCCTTCGTCCGCGCCACCTCCGGGGAGGCGTGCAGGGAGATGGGCAGACTGCGGAAGTACTCCACGGCCGCCGTATGGCGGGGCACCGTCAGCGCTTTGAAGAGGCGCTCCCACTCATGGGCCCGCTCGTCGCCAAACGTGATCAAACCAACCTTGGGCGCGCTCATCGTCCGAACCTCACTTCTCCATCTTCCGGGGGAAGGCCTGGATCATGCGCCCGCCGTCCGGATAGATGCACTGCCCCATGATGTAACTCGAATCGTCGCTGGCCATAAACACGCACACCCGGGCGATCTCCTCGCACGAGGCGATGTAGCCGATCGGCAGGCGCTCCATGAGCTGGCTGTGCTTGGCCTCGTTGTTCACCACGCGCTGCATCAGCTCGGTCATCACCGGGCCGGGGCCGACGGCGTTGACGCGGATGCCCTTGTCGATCAGGGCCAGGGCCATGGCCTTGGTCATCTGGTTGACCGCGCCCTTGGCGGCGCAGTACGGCACCTGGTCCGCCAGAGCCAGCACGGCCATGACCGA
>JAEURL010000405.1 GCA_016789165.1 Anaerolineales bacterium
CCACCACGGCCGGCCCGGCGGCGGCGCCGGCTGTGCGGTGCTGCACGGCCGCGCCGGTGGTGTACAGGCTGAGCGCGCCGGCGGCGGCCCCGCCCACCGCCTGGGGGTAGGCGCGCACGTTGCTCAGCCCGTTCAGGCGCAGGTTCTCCTGCAGCAGGGCGAAGGATTCAGGAAAAGGCTCGTAGGCATAGACCTGGCCGCGCGGGCAGCGGCGGGCGGCGTACACGGTGAAATCGCCCAGCCCGGCGCCGATATCCACCACCGTCCAATCCGGCTGGAGCGCGGCGCCGAGGCGCTCGTAATCGCGGTCCAGACAGGTCTCCTTGATGATCCAGGCGTCCATGAAGGAGCGGACGCGGAAGCGCAGGCCGCCGGCCGCGCGCACGTCCAGCACCGGCGCGCTCACCGGCCAGCGGAGCAGCAAGGCGGGCAGAAGCGGCCAGTTGCGCACGCCGCGCAGCAGCGTGGGGAGGGAGGCGAGGTAGTAGCGCCAGCGCGAGGCCGTCATGCCGGGTCTAGGGTTTGCGCGCCCGCAGGAAGAGGCACGAGTCGTCCGGGTGCTCGGGCTCGGCCACGAACTCGTCCAGCAGGGCCTCGGCCGGCCCGAAGAGCGGCCGCCAATCCCACGGCACCCAGCGCCCGGTCAGCTTGCGCGCGGCCAGGTTGGGCAGGCCGAGGTAGTGGCCCCATTCGAAATAGCGCGTGGCCCGCGCCGACATGTAGCCGCGCGTCTGCGCCACTTCCAGCCCGACCCGCTCCAGGGCGGCCGTCCAGCCGGCGCGCGAGAGCAGGTGGAAGTGCACCTGCACACGCCGGAACCAGTGCGTGTAGCGCTCCGCCGGGCCGGCCAGGCCCAGGCCGCGCAGCAGCGCCGGCCCCGGCAAGTTGCGCTCCAGCTGGTCCGTGGGGACGGTGAGCAACAGAGTGCCGCCCGGGCGCAGGACGCGGGCCATCTCGCCCAGCGTGGCCCCCAAATCCGGGATGTGCTCGATCACGCAGTTGCTGATGACGGTGGCGAAGGTGTTGGACGCGAACGGCATCTGCATGGCGCTGGCGTCCAGCAGGTGCCGATAGAGCCGGCGGGCGCGGGCCTCCGGCAGGGTGGCCCGGTCCACGTCGATGCCCACGTCCAAGCCGCGGCCCAGGGCCGCCTCGGCGAAGTGCCCATCGCCCACCCCCACATCCAGCACCGGGGCCGCGAACGGTTTCTGCTCGTCCAGCAGGCGGTGCTCGATGGAGCGGATCAGGGCCCGGAAGCCGGGCAACGACGAGAGATGCGGCCAGACGTAAGAGTCAGCGGACGACATAAGTGAATTGGTTTTGCTTGGGATGAAACCAGGACATTTTACACGCCGCCGGGCGATTTGGCTTAGACGGCCAATAGAGAAGGCCGCCGAGACACGGCGTTGGCTTCGGTGTCTGGGCGGCCGCGGCGGAGCGGGCGCGGGTCAGGCCGCGGACCGCCGGCGCAGACGTTTCTCGAACAGGGCCTCGTAGCGTTCGGCGGTGGCGGCCGGCGAGAACTGGGCGGCGATGGCCGCGCGTGGGCGCACGAAGCGGGGCCGGTCGGCCAGGATGGCCAGGATGGCCTCGGCCAAGGCGCGCGGATCGCGAGGGGGCACGGTCAGGCCCATGCCCGTCATCTGGGTGGGCATGCGCACGCCGGGGAGCGCGCTGGCCACGCTGGGAGTGCCGCACAGCGCGGCCTCCACCTGCACCAGGCCGAAGGTCTCGGTGTTGTTGATGCTGGGCAGGACGTGCACGTCGCAGCTGGCGAAGAACTCGGCCATGCGCGGGGGCTCGAGCGCGCCCACGTAGATGTAGCGGTCCTGCAGCTGGGCCACCAGCGGCTCAATCCGGCGCAGATAGTCGGCCTCGCCGATGGCTTCGCGCGGGCCGGCGTGCAGGATGACGGCGCCGGGATGGCACTCCAGGAGGGCGGGCATGGCCTGGAGCAGATACTCCACGCCCTTCTCGGCCGCCAGGCGCACGGCCAGGCCGATGACGGGCCCGCGGCCGGCGAGGTTGTGGCGGGCGCGGAAGGCCGCCACGCCCTCGGGCGCGGGCTCGGGCAGCTCCACCGGCGGCGGGATGACCTGCACCTTGTCCAGGTAGCGCGAGAGCAGGCGCGAGTGCCGGGCGAAGTCGTCGGTGTAGGCCACCAAGGTGTCGGCCAGGCGCGCCACCAAGTCGTTGTTCACGTCGATGGCGGTGCCGGCCGCCCAGTTGAGCAGCGAGGGCGGCAGGAGCAGGTCCGAGTGGTAGGTGACCACCACCGGCTTGCCCAGCAGCCGGCCGCGCAGGGCGAAGCCGGTGGCGTCAAACTGCGGCAGGTGGATGCTGAAGACATCGTGCTGGGGCACCAGCCGCCAGGCCACCAGGCCGATGGCCGGCATGATCACGCCCTTGCTGAGCCGGGCGGCGACGGGCACCCGCACCACCGTGACGCCGGCCTGCTCCTCGCGCTCCGGCAGCTGGCGGTCATACTGGGAGGTCAGCACGGTCACGCCGTGGCCGCGAGCCGCCAAGGCGCGGGCCAGGCGCTCCACGTAGATGGTGAGGCCGGAGATATGCGGGCGGTAGTACGTGAGGGCGATGAGGACTTTCATGGCGTGACCAACAGCGGAGGACGAGGCCGGGCGCTAGCGAGGGGCCCCGGTCGTCCGTCTTTCGTCATTTGTCAACAGAGCGCGCGCCGAGCGGGCCAAGTGATCTAGCGATTCGCCGGCCTGCGCCAGCGCCACGGCGCCCATCAGGCTGGTGGACAGGTAATTCACAAGATGATGCGTGAGCGTCATGCTCAGCGCCAAGGCCCCGGTGCGGCCAAAGACGCCCAGCGCGGCCACGCCGGCCGCCTGCCAGACGCCCAGGCTGCCGGGCGCGGACGGCACCGCGATGCTCAGGCCCGTGACCACCAGCATAAAGAAGGCCAGTTCCGGGCCGGCGGCGGCGTCAAAGGCCAGCAGCACCATCCAGGCGCTCAGCCCCGCGCAGCCCCAGGCCAGCGCCGAGAAGACGGCGGCGTTGGCCAGCCGGCGCGGGTCCTGCAGCGCGCCCAGCCCGTCCAGGAAGGCCGCGAACAGCTCCTCCAGCCGCGCCGCCCCGCCCCACAGCCGGCCGAGCACGCCCACCCCCCAGCGCACCAGGCCGAGCAGCCAGGCCGGCTTGCGGGCGACCACGAACAGGCCGGCCAGGGCGACGGCCGGCAGCAGGAAGATCAGGGCCAGGGCGGCCGGCCCGCCCACCAGGCCGCTCACCAGCGGCACAAAGGCGGTCAGCATGCCCACAATCGCCGAGAGGTCGATGACGCGCTCCAGCAGCACGGACGACAGCGCCTGGGCCGTGGTGAGCCGGCCGGAGCGGCTGACCAGGTAGGCCCGGCCCACTTCCCCCAGGCGGAACGGCAGGACGTTGTTGAGCAGGTAGCCGGCGTTGAGGGCGCCAAAAGCCCGCGCGAAGGGGACCTCGCGGCCCAGCAGGGTCTGCCAGCTGCGGGCGCGCGCCAGCTGGCCCACCAGGATAAAGGCCAGCGCCGGCGCGAGGTAGCCGTAGCGGGCCGCGCTGAGCGCCGCGCCCAGATCGGCCAGGCGCACGTCGCGCACGGCCCAGGCCAGCGCGGCGGCGCTGATCAGCAGGCTGACGATCCACTGGAGATTGCGCCGCATACCCGACGAAGGACCAGGACGCCGGCGAACGGCTGCGCCGTCGCCCGCCGTCAGTCTTCCCCCAGCCGCAGCACGGCCATGAAGGCCTCCTGCGGTATTTCCACCTGGCCGACCATCTTCATGCGCCGCTTGCCCTTCTTTTGTTTCTCGAGCAGCTTCTTCTTGCGGGTGATATCGCCGCCGTAGCACTTGGCCAGCACGTCCTTCTTCATGCCGCGCACGTTGGCGCGCGAGATGATCCGGCCGCCGGCCGAGGCCTGCACCGGCACCTGGAACTGCTGGCGCGGGATCAGGTCCTTGAGCTTGGTCACCAGCGCCTGGCCGGTGGCGTAGGCCTTCTCTTTGTGGACGATCATGGCCAGCGCGTCCACCGGCTCCTCGTTCACCAGCACATCCAGCTTGACGAGGTCCTGCACGCGGTATCCGCCGACGTGGTAATCCAGCGAGGCGTAGCCGCGCGTGCGCGACTTCAGATGATCGTAGAAGTCGATGATCAATTCCGCCAGCGGGATATCGAACTTGAGCAGCACCCGGCCGGGCACCGGGTACTCCTGCTCCCGGAACTCGCCGCGCCGCTTGGTCACCAGATCCATGATGGTGCCGTAGTAGGTCTCGGGCGTGAAGATCTCGATCTTCATCCACGGCTCGCCGATGGTCTCAATGCGGGAGGGGTCCGGCAGGTCGGCCGGCGAGTCGATCAATTTGACTTCGCCGCTGGTCAGCTTGACCTCGTACTCCACCGACGGCGCGGTGGCGATGATGTCCAGGTCGTACTCGCGCTCCAGGCGCTCCTGGATGATCTCCATGTGGAAGAGGCCCAGGAAGCCGCAGCGGAAACCGAAGTTGAGGGCCTGCGAGGTCTCGGGCTCCCAGACCAGCGAGGCGTCGTTAAGCTGGAGCTTCTCCAGGGCCTCCTTCAGGTCCTGGTAATCCTCGCCGTCCACGGGGTAGATACCGGCGAAGACCATGGGCTTGATCTTCTGGTAGCCGGGCAGCGGCGCGGCGGCCGGCCGGCCGGCCAGGGTCAGGGTATCGCCCACCCGGCACTCCTGCACGGTCTTCAGGCCGGTGGCCACGTAGCCCACCTCGCCGGCCTCCAGCTCGCCCGTGATCACCATCTGCGGCGAGAACGTGCCGATCTCCACCGGATCGCCTTCGCTGCCGGTGGCAAACATGTGGAAGCGGTCGCCCTTGCGGATGCGGCCGTCCACCACGCGCACATAGGCCACCACGC
>JAEURL010000412.1 GCA_016789165.1 Anaerolineales bacterium
TGCCCGTGCAGGAGGTGCTGGCGCAAAAGCAACAGGCGCTGTGCGAGCACCGTTCGCAGATGACGCGCCTGCGGCCGGACCCGCGCTGGAGCACGCTGGGCGAGGTGGCCGGCGGCCAGTTCCTGCCGCTCTTCTTCCAGCCCTACGAGTGCTTTTACCGCTGGCAGTGGCCGGCTAACGGCCACGGGAACGGACACATCTGACGTGTTGATCGAGGCGAGCGGGACCCTGGCGGAGTTCGAGCGGCTGCGGCCCGAGTGGGAGGCCCTGTATCAGGCCGACCCGCAGGCCCACGTCTTCGTCTCCTGGCCCTGGCTGCGCGGCTGGCTGGAGGCGGCCCGGCCGGCCTGGCACGTCCTGGCGGCGCGGCCGGCGGCCGGCGCGCCGGCCAGCGCGCTGCTGTTCCTGCGCGCGCGCACGGCGCGGCGCGGGCGCTGGCACGTGGACCGCGAGCTGTACCTGGGCGGCAAGCCGCATGCCGATTACGCCGGCTTCCTGTGCCGGCCCGGCGAGGAGGCCGCCGCCCTGCCGGCTTTGGCCCGGCACCTGCAGCAGCACCTGGCCTGGGACCGGCTGCACCTGGACGACGTGCTGGACCCGCGCCTGGCGGCCTTCGCCGGGGAGTTCGCGGGCCAGGCCTACCACCGGCCGGAGGGCCGCCTGGCCTGCCCGTACCTGGACCTGCCGGCGACGTGGGAGCGTTACCTGGAGGAGCGCCTGAGCGCCAAGGCGCGCAAACACCTGCGTTACTACATGCGCAAGGTGGAGGCCCTGCCGGGCTTCCGCGCCACCCAGGCCGAGCCGGCCACGCTGGAGGCCCACCTGGACGCGCTGCTGCCCTTCTGGCAGGCGCGCTGGGGCCGCGACCCGGAGGGCAACCGCCGGCTGCTCCGGCACTGCTTCGCGCAGGGCTGCCTGTGGCTGGGCGGGCTGTGGCAGGCGGAGACGCCGGTGGCGCTGCTGGCGGCCTTTGTGGATGAGCCCAAGCAGACCTTCGCCTATTACCTGAGCGGGTTCAACCCGGCCTTCGCCGAGCTCTCGCCCGGCCGGGTGATGGTGGGGCACAGCCTGCGCTACGCCATCGAACACGGTTTCCGGCTGTTTGATTTTCTGCGCGGCGACGAGGACTACAAGCTCACCTACGGGACGGCCGAACGCTTTGTGGAGTCCTGGCGCGTCGAGCGGCCGACCTCACGCAACACCCTGCTGAACGTGATGGACCGGGTGGCGCGCCGGATGCAGTCGGCCGGCGCCCGCTGAGCAACGCCCATGACCAAGCCTGTGCGCCTGAGCCTGCTCCTGATCGCGCTGCTGCCCACCCTGGCCGCCTTCGGCCTGTGGTCGGGCAGTGTCACGGCTCAGGCCGGCCCGCCGGCGCCGCCCGAGGGCTGCCGGCCCGGCGGGCCATATGCCTGTTCCGACGCCGACCTGGCGGCCCTGCGCGCCCTCCTGCCGGAGCGCCCGGTTGCGGCGGCGCCGGCGGTGGGGGCCCAGGACGCCAACCCGCCCGTCATCTCGGTCTGGAACGGCCTGGTCCAGCGCTTCGGCGACCTGGGCCAGCCGCAGCGCTGGCTCAACGTGCCCGGCAACATCACCGACACCGACGGGGTGGGGGCCGCGGTCTTCGCCCTCAACGGCGGGCCGGCGCGCGGCCTGACCCTCGGGCCGGACGGCCGGCGCCTGGCCGGCGTGGGCGATTTCAACGTCGAGATCGGGCTCACCGACACCCTGCTGGTGAACGGCCCGAACCAGATCGTCATCACGGCCACCGATACCCTGGCCAATCAGAGCGTCACGACCGTCTCGGTGAATTACATGGCCGGCACGGTCTGGCCGCTGCCCTTCACCCTGAACTGGTCCAACTACGCCAACCTGGCGGCGGCCCTGCAGGCCGGCCAGGCGCAGGTGGGCGACGGCCGCTGGCAGCTGACGGCCGGCGGCGTGCGGCTGGTGGACTTCGGCTACGTCTCCTATGACCGCGGCCTGCTCGTCGGCGACCGCACCTGGCGCGATTACGAGATCACGATCCCGATCACGGTTCATCAGGTGGATTACGCCGGCGCCAACAACCCGGTCAGCGGCTCGCCGGGCCTGGGGATGTTCGTGCGCTGGCGCGGCCACACGGATTCGCCCCTGGTCTGCCCGCTGGGCTACGAGCCGCATTGCGGCTGGCTGCCGCTGGGCGCCTCGGGCTGGTACGACTTCGGCACCAACTACGGCCTGTTCAAGGTCGGCGGCGACACCAGCGACCTGGGCGTGGACCCCACCGGCCAGCGCCTGCAGTTCGGCGTGCCCTATTACTGGAAGGTCCGCCTCGAGAACGTGCCCAGCACCACGCGCACGTACTACCACCTTAAGGTCTGGCCGGCCGCCCAGGCCGAGCCGGCGGCCTGGACCGTCAACGGCCTGGAGGTGGGCGATATCGTCACCGGCTCGGTGGCGATCGTGGCCCACCACGTGGACGCCACCATCGGCAACGTGACGGTGGTGGCGGGGCCGTTCACGGACACCACGGCCCCGGTCTTCCGCGATCTGATCGTCGCCCGCCGGGCGGTCTCGGCCACGGTCTTGTGGACGACCGACGAGCCGGCGGCCGGCCAGGTGGAATACGGCCTGACCGGCGCCTACGGGGCGACGGCCTCCACCAGCACCTTCCAGCATCGCCAGGCCCTGGTGCTCACCGGCCTGACGCCCGACACCGTCTACCACTACCGCGTCACGGCCGTGGACCCGCGCAACAACCAGGCGGTCAGCCAGGACCTGACCTTCCGCACCACGCCGGATACCACGGCCGCCTCCGCCGGCCTGGTGAACGACGACTTCAACCGCTGCAGCCTGGGGGCCGGCGTCTGGACCTTCGGCAACCCGCTCCAGGACACCGGCCTGGCGCTGTCCGGGGGCTTCACGCCGGACGCGCGCGCCACGCTGGCGGTGCCGGCCGGCGCCCCGCACGTCATCGGCCAGGGGGTGGCGCTGGCGCCCAGCCTGACCCAGCCGGCCGCCAACACCGATTTCGATATCTCGGTCAAGTTTGACTCGCCCCTGACCGCCAACGGGCAGAGCCAGGGCCTGCTGGCCTATCAGGACGAAGGCGCCCTGCTGCGGGCCGAGCTGGTGGCGGTGGCGGATGCGGTCAAGGTCCAGGCCGTGACCTACGTCAATGGCCGGCCCACCACGCGCGTCGACGTGGCCTTCACGGGCCTGGATATCGCGCCGCTGTACCTGCGCCTGCAGCGCCAGGACAACGTCTGGCGCGTCTACCGCTCGCTGAACGGGCAGACCTGGTCCCAGGCCACCCCCTCGTTCACCTTCGGGCTGGCCGTGAACCGGGTGGGCCTGCTGACCGCCAACCTGCCCAGCGACCTGGCCGGCACGAACGCGCCCGCCCAGACGGCGGCCGTGGATTACTTCTCCGCCGCCAGCACGGCGCCGGCCGGCGAAGACGAGGCCCGCCTGACGGTGGGCGCCGGCGTGATCGGCCAGGGCACGGTGACGCCCGCGCCGGCCGGCCCCAACTACGGCTGCGGCGACGTGATCACGCTGACGGCCACGCCCGCGCCGGGCTGGGCCTTCGCCGGCTGGAGCGGGGCGCTCTCCGGCAGCGCCAACCCGGCCCCGCTCAGCCTGACCGCCCCGGCTGTGGTGACGGCCACCTTCACCCAAAACGCCTATGCGCTGACCACGGCCGCCGCCGGCTCCGGGACCATCACGCGCGCGCCGGACCAGGCCACCTACCTGCACGGCAGCGTCGTGACCTTGACCGCCGCGCCTCAGCCGGGCTGGACCTTCCTGGGCTGGAGCGGTGATCTGACCGGCGGGGCCAACCCCGCTGCGGTAACCATGACCACGGCCAAGGCGATCACGGCCACCTTTGCCCAGAACGCCTACGCCCTGACCACCAGCGTCGTCGGGCAGGGGACGGTGGTGCGCGCGCCCAATCAGGCCGGCTATCTGCACGGCACGGTGGTGACGGTGACGGCGGTGCCGGCCCAGAACTGGCTCTTCGCCGGCTGGAGCGGGGCGCTGACCGGGACCACCAACCCGGCCTGGGTGACCATGACGGCGGCCCAGGTCCTGACCGCCACCTTTACGCCGGTCCCGGGCAGCGGGCTGAGCCTGTTCCTGCCCATGATCGTCAACGCTGACTGACGGGTTATCTCGCTGAGACAGTTTCCGGCAATAGGGTGAGGCGCCGCGCCGCCGGCGCCGCCCGAAGGAGGCCCGCGCACTGGAATTGATTGTTGGATGCGCCGCTGACGGCGGCCAGACCCCCTGGTCGGGCCGGCCGGAACAACGTAGAGTCTGGACATGGACTGGTAAGCGCTGCCGGACGCAGCGCGGCTGGCGGGGAGGCCGGCTGAGTTCCGTGGCTGGACGCGTTGGATTGGCCGACACAAGGAGACTTCGCGATGTGGACATATGTGAGACGGGGCCTGGGGATTGGGGTGACGGTGGGGGTAGTGCTGGGGATGCTGTGGGGCGGCTTTGGGCTGCAGCCGGCGGGGGCGGCGGCGCCGGCCCAGGCCAGCGACCCGTCGCTGGCGGTTTCGATCAGCCAGGACGGCAACGGCCTGTACACGGTGGTGCTGGAGAACAGCCGCATCCGCGTGCGGTACGGGACCTTCAACGGCGGCGAGCACCTGGAAACGGTGATGACCGACCTGATTATCAAGAGCGTGGGCGAGGACCAGGCCGGCGACGGCATCGACGCCGCCAAAGGCATCTGGCCGGCCACCAACGCCCAGGTCATTTACAACGGCACGGACCGTAAAACCGTGCGGATCGAGTGGCGCAGCGCGAGCAACGAGGCGGGCAGCGAGAAAATTGAGGAAGTCACCATCTATCCGAACAGTACTTACATCCGGATTGACTACCTCAAGTGGTTCGTCAATATTGTGGATATCGGCTCGCCCGGCGGCGGCACCGGCGTATTTGAGTTCCACGGCAACAGCTGCTGGACCTCGTGCGGTTCGCCGCGCGGTTACGTAGCGTACCCGGGCAGTTACTACAACCGCTGGCCGGGCGATGGCATCAACGACCCGGCTAACGCCGGCTCGCTCAACTACAACGGCTGGTTCATCGGCGGCGTGTACCGCACCGCCAACAACCGCGGCTTCGGCCGGGTGATGCCCGTGGTCTCCACGGACATCATCAAGCTGCTGTTCAGCCGCGGCGGCGAGTGGTTCCCGTATTACCAGCGGACGCACGTCGCCTTTACCAGCTACCTGTACACGGTCACGGGCGGCGCGGCCGAGATCTTGTCGACGGGCCGGAGCCTGGCGGACCAGTCGACGCCGCCCACCCAGCCGGCCGCCACGCCGACGGTGACGCGGACCCGCACGGCGACGGCCACACGCACGGCGACGGCGACGGCCACGCGCACGGCCACCGCCACCGGGACGGCGACGGCCAGCCCGACCGTGGTGCCGGCCTCGGCCACGGCCACGGCCACGCGCACGCCGACCGCCACGGCCACCCGCACGGCCACGGCGACGGCGACGGCCACCCGGACGACGGTGTCGGCCTCGCCCACGCCCACGCGCACGCGCACGGCCACGCCCGTCATCCCGGTGACGGGCGGGATCAAGTATTACCTGCCAGTCGTATTCGGGGGGGACTGACCGCCCGCCGCTGAGACGGCGGACAGCCACTGGAAGGCTGGCGGGGGGAGGCGACGATGAAACAGAGTCTCGGGTTCGGCGGCCGGCTGGTGCTGGCGCTGGCCCTGGCGTTCGCCGGCGCGGCCCAGACCGCCCGGGCCGCCACATGGGGCCGGGTATCGGTGGGCCA
>JAEURL010000462.1 GCA_016789165.1 Anaerolineales bacterium
AGCTGTTCGGCCTGACCCCGGCCCAGGCGCGCGAGTCGGCCGAATGGCGGGTGCGCGCCAATACCACCGTGGACGGCATCACGGCTGGCGCTTCCCGGGATGTGGCCGCGGACTGGGCCAGCCTGGAGGCCGACCTGCGCGCCTGCTATCGTTCCCTGCGGCGCGCGGCGTCAGAGGCGGCGCCGGCGCGGGGACGGTGAGGCCGATCGCCTACCACCGCCCGAACTATCGGCCGGCCAGGCCATAACCGAGGGAGCGCGCCATGTCAGCGATTGCGCCCGGTCCATCTGAACCCGCCGCGGAACTCGGGCCGGCCGATCTGGCCGCGGCGGTGGAGGCCAACGTGTTTGCCATGCTCACGGCTGCCGCCCGCGCCCTGGGCGGCGAGGTGGAGGCTGGCCCGCGGCTGAGTCGCTGCCATGCCTGGCCGGGCAGCCCGATCTTCAAGGGGGTCTGGGGCGCCCGGCTGGCCGAGGCGGACGCGGACGAGGCCATCGCCGAAACCGTGGCGTGGTTCCAGGCCCGCCGGGCGCCCTTCTTCTTCTGGTGGACGGGGACTGAGACCCAGCCTGCTGATCTGGGTGCGCGTTTGACGACGCGCGGCCTGAGCGTGTTCGAGGAGCGCGCCCCGGCCATGGCCGCCGAGATCGATCAGCTGAACTGGGATCAGCCCCGGCCGGCCGACCTTCGCCTGGCGTCGGTGGACTCTGAGCCGGATCTGCGGGCCTGGAAACAGGTCTTCCTGGAGGCGTTCAACATCCCCGAATTTGCGGGCCAGGCCTGGGTTGACGCCACGCTGGCCATCGGCCTGGGGCGCACGCCCTGGCAGCTATTGCTCGGATCGGTGAACGGCGAGCCCGCCGGCTGCGGGCTGCTGTTTTGCGGGGCTGGCGTGGCGGGGCTGGTGGGCCTGGGCACCCGGCCGGCTTTCCGCCGGCGGGGCCTGGGCAGCGCCATGCAGCTGGAGCGCCTGCGGATCGCGCGCCAGCTCGGCTATCGTTACGCGGTGCTGTTCGCAAGCGAGATGGGCTACTCGCCGTACCTGAAGCTGGGCTTCCGGCCCACGGGCCGGTGGGTGAGCCGCTATCTGTGGAGGGCGGGATGAGCGCCGCCGACTTTGAGCTCGATCATGTGGTGGTGTTCAGCCAGGTGGACGCGCCTGAGCGGGCTCAGCTGGAGGCGCTGGGCCTGCGCGGTTTCGGCGGCGTCACGCGCCATGGCGACCTGGGCAGCGCGTCAACGTCTTTCTTCTTTGCCGCCCACTACCTGGAGTTGATCTGGGCCGTCGATGACGCCGCTGCCCGGGCCAACTATGCGCCGCTGGGTTTGGATATGATCGGCCGCCGCGAGTGGCGCCGCACTGGCGCCTCGCCTTTCGGGCTGATGCTGCGCCGGCGCCGCGGGCGGGAGGCGCCTTTCCCATTTCCAACGCGGCGGCTGGCCGCCACCTGGATGCCCGGCGAGGTGAACGTAGAGTTCGCGGGGGACACGCCGGCTGAGCCGTATTGCGGCCTGGTGCCGCCCGAGCTGGCCTTCCCATCCTTCCGGGCCGATATCCCGGAGGCCGAGCATCCGCTGGGGGTGCGGCAATTGACCGGGGTGCAGATCACAACCACCAGCGATCGCTGTTCACGGCTGGCGGAGTGGCTGGCCTTGGCCGGCCTGGCGGAGGTGCTGCCCGGCCCAGAGCCGCTGCTGACGCTGACCTTTGACGACGGCGCGCAGGGCCGCCAAGTGGAGGCGCGGCCGGGGTTGCCCGTCCGCCTGCGCTGTTAGGCGGGCGCGCTGCCGCTACAGGATGTGTTCGGGGTCGCCCAGATAGGCGTCCCGCGCCAGACGCCGGTAGATCGACTGCGCCGCCCGGTAAAAGGCAAAGAGGTAAACCACCAGGCCGAGTGTCGCCAAGACGATGAGCATCGCGCCACCTCCTCCCTGTGTCTTCAGTCTACTCCGGGCGGCGGCGCGGGGCTAGGGAGTTTTGTCAGGGTACTGGCTCAACTGGGCGCGGGGCCGGCGGTCTCAGCCGGCGGCCGGGCTGGGCCGGCGCAGGCGCTGCCACAATCCGCGCCAGCCGCTGGGTGCCTGCGCCAGGGCTTCCAGTTGGGGCAGGGCGGCCCGCGTGGCCGCCTCGCCCATCAGATACGCCTGTTCGGCCTGGTGGGAGCCGAACAGACCCACGGGGCCGACGGCCGGCCGCAGCAGCACGTCGGGTGGATAGGTGGCCAGGTTCCACTCGGTCAGGCGCTGCATGCCGATCTTGATGGCCTGGTAGCCGTTGCGGATGATCAGGCTGACGCCCAGTTGGCGGGTGAGGCCGGCGGCATAGCGCAGCGGCCCGCGCGGCTCGATGATA
Source organism: Anaerolineales bacterium (assembly GCA_016789165.1). GTDB lineage: Bacteria > Chloroflexota > Anaerolineae > Anaerolineales > UBA6663 > SpSt-583. The sequence goes on from JAEURL010000462.1 coordinate 2,354, forward strand.
TTGTCCGCCTCCTCGAGGGAGTCATGGTGCAGGACGTCCACGGCCACCACGCGCGGGCCGAGCTGGCGGGCCACGTCCACGGGCAGGGGATTGATGACCCCGCAGTCCACCAGTAGCTCCTCGCCGCGCGCCACGCCCTGGAACAGGCCGGGGATGGCCATGGTGGCCGTCAGGGCATCCGCCAGCGTGCCGGACGTGATCGGCACCGGCTGGGCGGTGTGGAAGTTCATGGCCATGGCCACCGCCGGCCGGCGCAGGTCGGCAAAGGTTTTCTCGCCGACCAGTTCGCGGAAGCGGGCCCGGATGCGGCTGGCCCCGAACAAGGCCTGGCGCTCGGGGTCCGGCTCCCAGACCTCCAGCAGGTGGATGCGCTGAAACTCGTCGCGGATCTGAAGGGGGGTGAAACCGGCGGCGTACAGCACGGCCACGATGCCGCCGCCGCTGACGCCCACCAGCGGGCCGATCGGCAAGCCGGCCTCCTCCAGCACGGCCAGCACCGCGGCTTCGGCCACGCACTTCATTCCGCCGCCGCCCAGGGCCAGCGTCAGGGGCAATCGGGTTGCGCCGGAAGACATGGCAGGAGCACCTCGGCCTGGGGCCGCGGCCGGCCTCAGGTGCGCGTGACGGCGGTCAGGTTCATGGTCACCCGGACGCCGGGCTTGGGGAGCTCGTTCACCCCCACCACGGTCCGCGCCGGGCGATGGTCGCCCATCTGTTCCACGTAGGCGCGGTTCAACTCGTCGAAGTCGGCCATGTCTTTGAGGAAGACCGTGATGTGCAGGACATGGCCGAGATCGGAGTCGGCCGACCGCAGCATGACCTCGAAGGAGGCCAGGATCTGCTTCACCTGTGAGTATACATCCGGCCCGGCCAGCTGGCCGGTGGCCGGGTCTACGCCGGCGGTGCCGCCGATGGTGATGAAGGCGCCGGCGCGGGCGACGTGCTGGTACGGCCCGATGGGCGTGGGCGTATGGGCCGGGGTGAAGGTCTCGACGTTGGGCGGCATGGGTCGGCCTCCTCCGGCCGGCTAGTGGCTGGCTTGGGCCGCGCGCTGGCCGGCCGCCACGATGGCCTGCTCCGAGCTCCAAAAGAAATTCTGGTCACCGATCTCGTCCACCAGCCCGCCGCGCTCCAGCATGCGCCGGACGTTGTCGTGGACGCCGGCCAGCATCAGCGTGCCGCCGGACTTGGCCAGCCGCTCGTGCAGGTGGCTGATCACCTGCAGGCCGGTCACGTCCAGCAGCGGCACGCCGCGCATCGAGAGGATCAGCACGCGGGTGCCGTTGAGCCGGGCGAAGGCCTCGTTGAAATTGCCGGCGGCCGCGAAGAAGAGCGGGCCGGTCAGGTAGGCCACCCGCACGTGGTGCAGGGCGGCGTCCACCTCGATGCCGCGCTGGCGCAGGCGCTCCAGGTCCACCTCCTGCACGTCGATATCGAGGCTGGCCACCTGATTGAGGAAGATCGCGCCGGACAGGAAGGCGCCGATCAGGATGGCCTGGGTCAGGTCGAGGGCGACCGTGGCCAGCATGGTGATGGCGAAGGTGAGGATGCCGGTCTTGAAGCGCCGGCCGAAGATGTAGCGGATGGCCTCCCATTCGTTCATGCGCCAGGCCGTGATGATCAGCACTCCGGCCAGCGCCGCCAGCGGGATGCGCGACATGACCGGCGCCAGCACAAACATGGAGGCCAGGATCACCAGGGCGTGGATCACGCTCACCAGGCGCGTCTGCCCGCCGGACTTGATGCCCACGCTGGTGCGGGCGATGGCGGCCGTGGCCGGCACCCCGCCAAAGAAGGGGATGACCAGGTTGCCCACGCCCTGGGCGATCAGCTCCTGATTGGCCTGCAGGCGGACGCCGGTCATGTTGCTGGCCACCGCCCCGCACAGCAGGCTTTCCACCGCGCCCAGCGCCGTGATCGTGAGGGTGGGGGCCAGGAAGGCCCGCCACTGGTCCCACGGCACCGCGCGCAGGTCCAGGCGCTCGGCCAGGAGCAGGGTCTGAGGGATCGCGCCGATCACCTTCACCGGCCAGCCGGCGAGGACGACCGCCACGGTCGCCAGGATGATGCCCAACAGCGAGGCCGGGAAGCGCGCGGCCCACGGCTTCGGCCAGAAGACCATGACGGCCATCACCAGCCCGCCCACCGCCACGGCCTGCCAATCCGGCGCCGGCGGATGCTGGAAATAGCCCAGCAGCTTCAGCGCGGCCGATTCGGCGCCCGGCGTCTTGACGCCCAGCAGGTTGTCGATCTGGCCGATGGCGATGATCAGGGCGATGCCGGACGTGAAGCCGGTGATGACCGGCGCCGGGATGAAGGCGATGAAGCGCCCCAGCCGCAGCAGGCCGATCAGGGCCAGCAGCAGGCCGGAGAGCAGGCCGGCCACCCACACGCCCTGCAGGCCGTATTTCTGGGTGAGCAGAATCAGCACCGCGCTCATGGCGCCGGTGGGGCCCGAGATCTGGTAGGGCGCGCCGGACAGCCCGCCGATGATCAGGCCGGCCAGGACGGCCGTCACCAGGCCGGCCGCCGCCGAGGCGCCGGAGGCGACGCCAAAGGCCAGCGCCAGCGGCAGGGCCACGGCGGCCACCGTGATGCCGGCCAGCAGGTCGGCGCGGAATTTACTGGCGTCGTAGCCCGCGAACTCGGCGCGGAGCAGTTGGGGCAGGGTGCGTCGCGGCATGCCTAGTCCTCAATAGAAAAGCCCGGCTCGGTCGTTGGGCGACGGGCCGGGCGGAATGCTGGCCGCAATTATAGGCCAGGTCGGCTATTGATCAAGGCGGGCGGCGCAGCAGGTGCAGCAGAGCCGCGGCGTAGGCCGCCTCGGCCGAGGCGCCAGTGAAGGCGAGCGGGCCGGCCGCGGTTTGCACCTCCAGGCGGCAGCCCTCCGGCCCGACGTTCAGGCTCAGGCGGGGGCCGGGCAGCCGGGCCTCCAGCGCCTGCCGCAGCTGGGTTTCACTCGGCAGCCAGACGGCGGCGGTGGTGACGATGTAATCCAGCGCCCACTCCATCGCCCCTTGGAAGGTGAAGACCGTCTCGCCCTGGAGCTGCGCCAGGCTGGCCGGCATCTCGGCCAGCACGAAGACGCGGTCATCCAGATTGTGGTCCGGGAAGACGAAGAAGTCGTGTTCGGCGGGCGCCCAGGGCAGGCCGGCGTCCTTGAGCGCCTGGGCGGTGGCAAACGTGATCATTCAGCGGGCCTCCAGCACGCAGGCCTCGAACGGCGCCAGGGTCAGGTGCCGGCCCTGCAGCCGGCGATGGGCGCCGGGCGCGCTGCTCAGGCGCAGCTCCCAGGCCGCCTCCGGCGGCGGGCTGTCCAGGCGCACGTCCACGGGCCAGCCGAAGAAGTTGAGGGCCACCAGCGCGGTCTGCGCCGGCGTCTGGCGCAGATAGGCCAGCACCTCCACCGGCCGCTCGGTGAGCGGCCAGAAGCGGCCGTGCCGCAGGGCCGGCATTTCCCGGCGCAGGCGCAGCAGCGCCCGGTAGTGGTTGAGGATCGAGGCCGGGTCGGCGGACTGCGCGGCCACGTTGCGGCGCGCGTAGTCCGGCTGGACGGGCAGCCACGGCCGGCCGGCCGTGAAGCCGGCCTGCGGGGCCGGCGCCCACTGCATGGGC
>JAEURL010000483.1 GCA_016789165.1 Anaerolineales bacterium
CGATTACGCGGTGCTCAAGGCCGACGACTTGCCGCAGGCCAGCCTGCGGCTGACCTTGAAGTACGTCGGGGAACGCCGCGACCGGCGGCCGGGAATTTCGGGCTTGGAGCGCATCTCCACCCCCGGCCGGCGCGTGTACACCCGCCGCGACGATATCCCCTGGGTGCTCTCCGGGATGGGCATCGCCATCCTGTCCACGCCGCGCGGCGTGATGACGGGCGCCAAGGCGCGCAAGCTGGGCGTGGGCGGCGAAGTCTTGTGCAAGGTGTGGTGACGGCCGTCGCCGCCGGGAGAAGCAAACTATGTCGCGAATTGGAAAGAAACCCATCACCATCCCGAAAGGGGTGCAGGTGGCCGTCGACGGCAGCACCGTCAAGGTCAAAGGCCCCAAGGGCGAGCTGACGCGCGCTTTTTCGTCGGAGATCGGCATCGCCATCGATGGCGGGCACGTGAACGTGACGCGCTCGACCGACGCGCGTCAGATGCGCGCGCTGCACGGCACCACCCGCGCCGTCCTGAACAACATGATCCGGGGCGTCAGCGATGGTTTCAGCAAGAACCTGCAGATCGAAGGCGTTGGTTACCGCGCCGAGATGAAGGGCAAGCAGCTGGTCATGGCGCTGGGCTACTCGCATCCGGTGGTGGTTGATCCGCCGGCCGGTGTCGCTTTCGCCGTGGACGAGAAGGCCCGCCTCATCACGGTTTCGGGCATCGACAAGGAAACGGTGGGGCAGGTGGCCGCTAACCTGCGCGCCTGGCGCCCGCCGGAGCCGTACAAGGGCAAGGGCCTGCGCTACCAGGGCGAGCAGATCAAGCGCAAGGCGGGCAAGGCCGGCAAGGTTGGGTAAAGGCGTGCCCTCGGCGCGCCTGAACGGGAGTTTTAGCAATGGCCGATAAGAAACGATTGACAGGCCGCGCGCGGCGCCATCGCCGTGTGCGCGCCCGTGTGTCCGGGACGGCCAGCCGGCCGCGGCTGAACGTGTTCCGGAGCCTGACGAACATTTACGCGCAGCTGATCGACGACCAGGCCGGCGTCACGTTGGTCTCAGCCTCCACCGTCGACACTGACCTCAAGCAACCGCTGGCCGGCAAGAAGAAATCTGAGCAGGCCAAACTGGTGGGCATGGCGGTGGCCGAGCGGGCCAAGGCCAAGGGCATCACCGCGGCTGTGTTTGACCGCGGCGGTTATCGGTACCATGGGCGCGTCAAGGCGCTGGCCGACGGCGCGCGCGAAGGCGGATTGGAGTTCTAAATGGCACGAGGACGAGGACGCGAACCCCAGAGTGAAGAGCGCGGCGACGAGCTGGACGAGCGCGTGATCGATATTACGCGCGTCGCCAAGGTAATCAAGGGCGGCCGGCGCTTCGCCTTCCGCGTCGTGGTGGTGGCCGGCGACAACCGCGGCCGCGTGGGCATCGGCATCGGCAAGAGCCGGGCGGTGCCGGACGCCATCCGCAAGGCCACCGAGCGGGCGCGCAAGAGCCTGCAGCCGGTGCAGATCATGGGCACCACCATTCCGCACGAAGTGACGGCCGAACACGGCGGCGCCCGGATTCTGCTCAAGCCGGCCTCGCCCGGCACGGGCGTCATCGCCGCCGGCGGCGTGCGCGCCGTGCTGGAAGCGGCGGGCGTGCGTGATATCTTGACCAAATCGATGGGCAGCGCCAACGTCCTCAACGTGGTCAACGCCACGCTCGACGCCCTCGGCCTGCTCAAGGAGCCAGCGGGCGAGGCGGCCCGCCGGAGCAAGGATCTCCGGCACGTCACCCCGTTCTGGAACCGGGATAAGAAACATGGCTAGCACGAGCACTCCGACCAAGACTCTCCGGATCACGCTGGTCCGCAGCCCGATCGGTTTCTCCGAGCGGCACAAGGCCACGGTCCGGGCCCTCGGCTTGCGCCGGTTGCACCAGACCGTGGACCAGGCGGATACGCCCCAGCTGCGCGGCATGCTGGCCAAGGTGGCGCGGCTGGTCAAGGTGGAAGAGGCCTAACATGAAGTTGCATGACCTGGGCCCCAATGCCGGGGCTAAGCGCAAGAAGACCCGCGTCGGGCGCGGCATCTCGGCTGGCAAGGGGAAGACGGCCGGCCGCGGTACCAAGGGCGAAGGCGCCCGCACCGGCGGCGGCGGCAAGTTGTACCGCCAAGGCGGCAACCTGCCGTTCTATCGCAGCCTGCCGTTTAAGCGCGGCTTTATCAATCTGTTCCGCACCGAGTACGCTGAAGTCAACCTGGCGCGCCTGGCGGCCTTCGAGGCCGGCGCCGAGGTGACTCCGGCCAGCTTGGCCGAGGCCGGCGTGATCCGCGATGCCGATCATCCGGTGGTGTTGTTGGGTCAAGGCCAGCTGGACAAACCGCTCACGATCAAAGTGCACCGCGCCAGCCAGTCGGCCGTCGCCAAGGTGGAAGCGGCCGGCGGCAAAGTGGAAATCATCGCGTAGCGGAGACCAGCGATGAAAATATCTGCCTGGCGGTATCTCTGGGCCGCGGAAGACCTGCGCAATCGGGTGTTGATCACGATTGTGCTGCTGGTCATCTACCGGCTGGCCGCGCACGTGCCGGTGCCCGGCGTCAACCCGGAGGCGGTCCGCGCCATCCTGGAGGCCGGCGGGGTGGGCGGCAACTTCCTGGGCATCCTGGACATGCTCTCCGGCGGCACGGTTTCCAACCTGTCCGTGCTGGCGATGGGCGTCTACCCGTACATCACGGCGCAGATCATCCTGCAGCTGCTGGTGCCGATCATCCCGCGCTTGCAGCGCATCATGGAAGAGGATCCCACGCGCGGCCGGGAGCTGATGGAGCGCTGGACCTACTACTTGGCCGTGCCCATGGCGGCGCTGAACGCCTTCGGCCAGATCCGGATTATCCAATCCTTGCAGCCGCCGGGCGGCCAGTCCATCTTGACGTTTGGCGACTTGGGTTTCAACCTGCCGACCATCACCATGATCGTGGCGATGACGGGCGGGACGATGTTCGCCATCTGGCTGGGCGAGCTGATCTCGGAGTACGGCCTGCGCAAGCAGGGCCTCTCGCTGATCATCTTCGCCGGCATCGTGGCGCGCATCCCGTCGCAGCTGGGCAATCTGCTCCAGGATGAGACGCGCTGGCTGACGTCGCTGCTGGTCTTCCTGGTGCTGGTCGTGCTGATGGTCTTTGTCATCGTGTTCGTCCAGCAGGGCCGGCGCAATGTGCCCGTCCTGTATCCCGGCCGGCGCATGGGCAACCGCATGAGCATGCCGGTACGCGGCAACCTGCCGCTGCAGATCAACATGGCCGGCATGATCCCGATCATCTTCGCCCAGGCCCTGTTGACCTTCCCGGCCGTGATCGCGCAGTTCTTCGTGGCCTCCAGCACGCAGTGGGTGGCGGACGCGGCGGGCGCGGTCAGCCGCCTGTTTGGCGGCCAGAGCGAGTGGTACTGGCTGCTGTATTTTCTGATGGTGGTGGCGTTCACGTTCTTCTACACTGACGTGCTCTTCACCCAGCAGAACTACGGCGAAAACCTGAAACGCGCCGGCGCGCAGATCCCGGGTGTAACCAAGGGCGCTCCGACCCAGAAGTACCTGACCAAGGTGCTGCGCCGCATCACCCTGCCGGGGGCGCTGTTCCTGGGCGTGGTGGCCGTCATGCCCTTCCTGGTCCGGCCGCTCCTGCCAGTCTCTGGCTCGCTCTCGATCCTGAGCACCGGCCTGCTGATCGTGGTCGGCGTGGTGCGCGATACGTTCTTTGGCTTGGATGCCGAACTGAAGCTGCGCGGTTATAACGACTCATTGCTCGTCAAGTGAGGGCACGGCTATGCCGCGGTATGTTCTGCTGTTCGGGCCGCCCGGCGCTGGCAAGGGGACCCAGGCGCAGATCTTGAGCGCCGAGTTTGGACTGCCGCAGGTGGCTTCCGGCGACCTGTTTCGTGACAACTTGAAGCGGATGACGCCGCTCGGCCAACTGGCCCGCCAGTATATGGATAAAGGCGAGCTGGTGCCGGATGATGTGACCGTCGGCATGATCCGCGACCGATTGTCCTGGCCGGACGCCAAGCCCGGCGCGCTGCTCGACGGTTTCCCGCGCACGCCGCCGCAGGCGCAGGCGTTGGACGGCCTGCTGGCCGAGTTTGACGGCCAGGTGAACTGCGTGCTCTTCATGAAGGTGCGCGAGCGCATTCTTCTGGAGCGGCTCTCGTCCCGCTGGGTTTGCCGGGGGCCGCAGCAGCATGTTTACAACATCATCACCAACCCGCCGCAAGTCCCTGGGCGGTGTGATCAGGACGGCGCTGAGCTTTACCAGCGCGATGACGACAAGGTTGAGGTGCAGGCCAAACGCATCCGTGTTTTCATGGACCAGACGGCGCCCTTGATCGAGTTCTATGCGGCGCGGGGGGTGCTGGTGGAGATCGACGGCGAACGGAGCGTGGCGGAGGTCACTGCCCAGGTGCGCGCGGCGGTGGCTGAACGAGGATGAACGACCGGCCGGCCAGCCGGGGCGGCGTCGAACGCAAAAGCGCCCGGGAGCTGGAGATCATGCGCGCCGCTGGACGGATTGCGGCGCTGGCCCTGGAGGCCATGCGCGACCGGCTGCGCGCCGGGGTGACCACCCGGCAGTTGGACGCGGTGGCCGAAAAGGTCATCGCCCAGCAGCATGCCCAGCCGGCCTTCAAGGGTTATCCGGGGCCATACCCTTACCCGTTCGCCACCACGATCTCGATCAACGAGCAGTTGGTGCACGGGCTGCCTGGGCCGCGGGCGGTGCGCGAAGGCGATCTGGTCAGCCTGGATTGCGGAGTGCTGTATCAAGGCTATTACGCCGATGCGGCGTTGAGCGTGGGGGTGGGGGAGTGTCCGCCGGAGGTGCAGCGGCTGCTGGCGGTGACTGAACAGGCGCTCTGGGCCGGGTGCGCGGAGTTGCGGGCCGGCCGGCGGATCGGTGATGTCTCGGCCGCGATCCAGGCGCATGTGGAGGGCCACGGTTATTGTGTGGCCCGCGAGTATACGGGCCACGGCGTTGGGCGGGCCATGCACGAGGAGCCCGAACTGCCCAACCAGGGCCGGCCTGGCTCCGGGCGGCTGCTGCGGCCCGGCATGGTGCTGGCCATTGAGCCAATGGTCATCG
>JAEURL010000497.1 GCA_016789165.1 Anaerolineales bacterium
CCAGGCCATCCGGCCGGAGGTGCCGGAGCGCCTGCGCGCCGGCTGGCATCGCGCCAGCCGGGACCTGCCGCGCTGAAGCCGGGAGCCGCCATGAGCAAGATCGCCGTGACCGTCGATGGGCAGACCTTTGAGGTTTCGCTCACGCTGGGCCCGGACCTGAGCGGGCCGGTAACCGTGACGGTGGACGGCCAAGCCGTCACCGTGCTGCTGCCGGACGGGGACCGGCCCGTGGACGAGATGGAATGGCTGATCGTGGATGGCCGGCCCTACGAGCTGGCCTTTGACCGCGATCTGCGCTGGCTGCGCGCCTTCAGCGGCATCCATCAGCTGGAGTTGCGCGACCTGGAGGCCGGTGTGCGCCGGCCGGTGAGCGGCGACGGCCGTGTGAAAGCGCCCATCCCGGGCCTGATTACGCGGGTGCTGGTGGCGCCCGGCCAGCCGGTGGAGGCCGGCCAGCCGCTGGTGGTGCTGGAGGCCATGAAGATGGAGAACGAGATCCGCGCGCCGCGCGCCGGCCGGGTGGCGGCCGTGCACGTGGCGGCCGGGCGGGGGGTGACGCTGGGCCAATTGCTGGCCGAGATCGATTGACGCGCGGCTCTGCTTTCTCTACACTATCTCCATCTATGGATCGTGTCGGCCTGCTGGCCCTGGCCCGCTACAACGCCTACGCTACCCGCCTGGTGCTGGACCGCGCCGCCCACCTGCCCGAGGGCGATTGGGCGCGGCCGGCCGGCCCCAGCCACGGCTCGGTGGAGCAGACCGTCCGCCATTTGCTGGAGACCGAGGCCTTCTTCGTCGCCCTGTGCGCGGGCCAAGCCTTTGTGGAATTCCCGGGGCCGCTGTCCTTGGCCGAGCTGCGCGGCCTGGCGGAGCGGGTGGCGGCCGAGACCGAGCACTTTCTCACCACCGCCGCCGACGCCGATCTGGCCCAGCCGACCGCGCTCAGCCTGCGCGGGCAGACCCTGCACCTGCCGGCCTGGCAATTGCTGACCCAGATCTTCCTGCACGCCACGCACCATCGCGGCGAGCTCTCTATCCTCATGAGCCAGCTCGGTCTGCCGTTGCCCACCCTGGATATCCTGCTCCACTTCATCGAAGCCAGCGGCCAGACGTGGCCGAGCCGCGCCTAGGCCACTGGAAATACTGGCCCAGCGCCCGCCCACTTTTCTTGGACACAATTCAGGACCTGCCCATGACCGCCTACGTGATTGTTGACATCGAAGTGACCGACCCGGCTGTGTACGAGGACTACAAGCGCCTGGCGCCGGCTGGCGTCGCCGCCTACGGCGGCCGCTACATCGCGCGCGGCGGCCGGACGGAAACCCTGGAAGGTGAGTGGCGGCCCAACCGCCTGGTGATCCTGGAGTTTGAGAGCGTCGAACGAGCCAAGGCCTGGCTGGACTCGCCCGAGTACGGGCCGGCCAAGCAGCTGCGCCATCAGGCCGCCCGCTCCAAGATGGTGGTGATCGAGGGCCTGGCGCCGGCTTGAGCGGAGGCCGGCCATGTCATCGTCCACACCTGCCCCCGCGCCGCTGTGCCTGCCGCTGGCGTCGCCATCCGCTGATCTGCTGACGGCCGGCGGCAAGGGCGCCAACCTGGCGCGCCTGGCGCAGGCCGGCTTCCCGGTGCCGCCGGGCTTCATCCTGGGCACCGCCGCCTATCGCCAGTTCGTGGCCGCCAACGGCCTGGCGCCGCGTCTGCGGGCGCGCCTGCAGGACCTGCCGGCCGATCAGCCGGCCGCGTTGGAGGCGGCCTCCGCCGAGATCCGCGGCTGGTTCGCAGCCGGCGCCGTGCCGCCGGACATCGCGCAGGCCGTCCACGCCAGTTATGCGGCCCTGGCCGCCTCGCCGCCGCCGGCCGTGGCCGTGCGCTCCTCCGCCACGGCGGAAGACCTGCCCGATCTCTCCTTCGCCGGCCAGCAAGAGACCTACCTGAACGTCATCGGCGCGGAAGCCGTGCTGGCGGCCGTGGTGCGGTGTTGGAGCAGCCTGTGGACGGCGCGCGCCATCGGCTACCGGGCGCGCAATGCCCTGGCCGGCGACGAGGTGGCCCTGGCCGTGGTCGTTCAGGTGATGGCGCCCAGCACGGCCTCCGGTGTGCTCTTCACCGCGGACCCGCTCACCGGGCTGCGGACGCGGACCGTCATCGACGCCACGCTGGGGCTGGGCGAGGCCCTGGTCTCCGGCCAGGTGGGGCCGGACCATTACGAAGTGGACACGGCCGCCGGCCGCATCACGGCCCGCAAGCTCGGCGCCAAGGCCCTGGTGATTCAGGGCCGGCCGGAAGGCGGGGTGGAGACGCGCCCCGGCGCGGCCGGCCAGGTACAGGCCTTGCCCGACGCGCAAATCCTGGCGCTGGCCGCCCTGGGCGGGCGGGTGGCCGCCGCGTTTGGAGCGCCGCAGGATATCGAATGGGCCTGGGCCGATGGCCAGCTCTACCTGTTGCAGTCCCGGCCGATCACGTCGCTGTTTCCGCTGCCGGCCGAGCTGTCGGCCGAGCCCCTGCACGTGCTGTTTTCCTTTGGCGCGGTGCAGGGCATGCTGGACCCGCTGACGCCGCTCGGCCAGGACAGCCTGCGTTTCGTCGTCGCCGGCGGCGGGCGCGTCCTGGGCTATCACCTGCATTACGCCACCCAGGGAGTCTTTCGGCTGGCCGGCGAACGGATCTGGGTGGACGTCACCGGTGTCGTGCGCAACGGCCTGGGCCGGCGCGGCGCGCAGGCGGCGCTCAGTTGGATTGAGCCGAGCGTGGGCCAGGCGCTCGCGCCGCTGCTGGACGACCCGCGCCTGGCGGTCACGGCCCGCGGCCTGGCGCTGGGCGACGTTCTGCACCTGCTGCCGCGCGTCCTGCCCCTGGCCGGCCGGGTGGTCGGCTATCTGCTCAACCCGGAGGGCCGGCGGCGCGTGGCGGTCCGCACCACGGATGCCTTTCTGGAGACTCTGCAAGTCCGCAGCCAGCCGGCCGGTGAGCCGGCCGACCGCCTGCGCCAGCGCGTGGCCTTGATGCGCGAGTTGTCGCAGGCCTTCCCGGAGGCGATCCCGCACCTGGCCACCGGCCTGGTGGCCGGCATGATGTCCTTCAATATGCTGCGCCTCTTCAGCCGGCACGTGCTGGCCGGCTCCGGCCTGGATACGGATCGGCTGGTGCTGGAGGCCATGCGCGGCCTGCCCCACAACGTGACCACCGAGATGGATCTGCAACTATGGGCCACGGCGCGCGCCATCGCCGCGCAGCCGGCCGACGCGGACTATTTGCGGCAGACCTCGGCCGAGCAGCTGGCCGCCGAGTCTCTGGCCGGCCGTCTGCCCGCCGCCGCCCAGCGGGCCGTGGACGACTTCCTGGCGCGCT
>JAEURL010000649.1 GCA_016789165.1 Anaerolineales bacterium
GGGCGCGCAGGGTGGGCGTGGCGCCGCCCTGGTTCGTCCGGCCGTCGATCCACACCTGGCCGTAGGCGGTGGGCGTGCGGTTGACGGCGCTGACCGTGTGGTTCATGGTCGGCGGCCACTGCAGGTTGGCCCAGCCGATGACCAGGTGCGGCATGGCCGCGGCCTCACCGGAGGCGCCGCTCTCGTTGCCGGCCGCGTCCAGGGCGCGGACCACGTAGTAGTACTGGCGCGCGTTCTGCAGGCCGGTGTCCGTGAAGCTCAAGCCGGCCAGCGGCGCGGCGTTCACCTTGGCGAAGCCGCCGCCGCTCAGCGGGCTGCGGTAGACGTTGTAGCCGGCCGCGCCGGGCACGGCCGCCCAGTTCAGATCCACCTGGCCGTCACGCTCGCCGGCCACGCTCAAGCCGGCCGGGGCGGCCGGCGGGGTCAGGTCCGCGTGGTCGAAGCCGGTCAGCAGCAGCATGCCGCTCAGCGGCGGCAGGGTCACACTCACCACGCCGTTGCGGACGCGGACCGTGAAGTTGGTGGTGATCCCCACGCAGTAGAAGGAGGTCAAGCGCACGCCGTTCGGCAGGAAGCCGGCCACCGGGATGCTGACCGTGCGGCTGACGGTGCTGCGGTTGACGGCCACCAGGGCGGCGTCGTCCCCGGCCTGGCGGCCGTAGGCCACCACGCCGGCGGCGTCGTCGGCCAGCAGCAGGCGCAGGTCGCCCGCGGTGAGGGACGGGAACTGCGGGCGGAGCTGGCCCAGCGTGCGGTAGTGCTTGAGCAGGGCGCCGTCCACCACGCCGCCCTTGTCCGGCCACGGGTAGGTGCGGCGGTCGTCCGGGTCGTCGTCGCCGGTCAGGCCGACCTCGTCACCGTAGTAGAGGGTGGGCGCGCCGGGCATGGTGAACTGGATGAGCGAGGCGAGCTGCAGCCGGCGCTTGCCTTCGGCCAGGTTGGCGGCGTTCAGTTCGCGGCCGGCCTGGCTGTCCGCGCCTGGCGTCAGCGCCCACAGGATGCGCTCGGTGTCATGGCTGTCGAGCAGGTTCATCAGGCTGTAGTAGGCGGCGTCCGGGTAGTCCTCGCGGATGGAGGCGACGCGGGCCGCGAACTCGGAGGCCGAGATGATCCGGCCGCTGTCGGCGAAGCCCTTGGAGTCCCAGTTGGCCTGCGGCGTCAGGAAGCCGATCACGGCGTCGCGCAGGCGGTAGTTCATGGTGGTGTCGAGCCGGTCGCCGCGCAGCATGCGCAGCAAGGTGCTGTCTTTCTGCCAGGTCTCGCTGATCAGCAGGGCCTCCGGCTCGGCGGCCTTGGTGGCGGTGCGGAAGCTCTCCCAGTAGCCGTTCGGGAAGCTCGGGTCGCCGGAGACGTCCATGCGCCAGCCGCCGGCGCCCTGATCCAGCCAGTAGGTGGCGACGCTGCCGGGGCCGGTGAGGAAATACTGCTGGACGGCCGGCAGGCTCTTGTTGATGACCGGGATGCTGTCGAAGCCGAACCAGCCGTCGTAGCTGGCCGAGTTGGGCCGGCCCTGGCTGTCGGTGCAGGCGCCGGTGCCCACGGCCACGTCATGGAACGTGAACCAGGCCCGGTAGGGCGAGCTGAGCGACTCGCAGGCGCCGACGCTGGCGTAGTGGCCGTAGCGGTCGAAGAGGGGGCTGTCCGAGGACAGGTGGTTGAAGACGCCGTCCAGGATGACGCGCAGGCCCAGCCCCTCAGCCTGCTGCACCAGGCGCTGGAAATCGCGCAGGGTGCCGAAGGCCGGGTCGATGGCCAGGTAGTTCTGGGTATCGTAGCCGTGGTTGGAGCCGCCGTCGAAGATCGGGTTGAAGTAGATGGCGGTGACGCCCAGGCTCTTGAGATAGGTGAGCTTCTGGGTCACGCCGGCCAGGTCGCCGCCCATGTAATCGCGGCCGCGCGGGCCTTCCTTGAGCGGGCTCCAATCGGGCGGGGTGGTGTCGAAGCGCCACGGGCAGCTGGCGCCGTCGGCGCCGGCGTAGTTGCGGCAGAAACCCTCCGGCAGGGTGCCCCACGGCAGGGCCAGCACCGGATCATCGTAGCGGACGTAGCCGGTGGGCAGGTTGTTGCGGGTGTTGCCGTCGCGGAAGCGGTCCGGGAAGATCTGGTAGATGACGGCATCCTGCGCCCAGGCCGGCGCCTGGAAGGCCGGCTCGTAGACCATCAGCGCGAAGCTGTTATCCACCGGGTCGTCGCTGGCCGCGCCCAGGCCGCCGTCGAGCGCGCCGGTGTTGTCGGCGTAGTAGTCGGTGTCCGCGCCGTCGCTGATGATGAAGCGGTACCAGTAGTTGTCGGGGTCGCCGCCCGGCAGGGTCGCCTGCCAGAAGTCGCAGGTGTGGGCCTCCAGGCCGGCCTGGTAGCAGCTCACGTCGGCGGCGGCCAGGCTCATGGGCACCACCTGCTGGCCGCTGCGGTTGACGCTGTAGAAGCGGACCTTGACGCCGGTGACGTCGTTGTGGAAGGTGCGGAAGCGCAGGGTGACGGGCGTGCCGGCCGGCACCGCGCCGCCGGGCGTGCGGTAGAGCGGGTCGCGCGAGTCGTGCCGCAGGCCGTCCCACTCCACGTTGTTGTCCGCGAAGTGCCCGGCCAGGATGGTGAGGACGTGCGTGGCCGCGGTGTAGGTGAAGATGACCTTGGCGCCGGCGTACGGCACGCTGAAGACCAGGTTGGCGCCGCCGGGCGCGCCGCCCTGGCCGTAGTTCTCGTCCCAGCTTTCATTAATCGCGATCTTGCCCTCATAGGTGCCGACCGGCAGGGCCGTGGTCTCGAGGGTGTAGACGCCGTCGCCGTCCACGTCCTGCAGCCAGGAGCGCAGACAGCTGGGGTCCCAATCGCCGGCGCAGCCCAGCTCACTCTGGAAGCTGCCGGGGGCCACGGCGATGACGCTGGTCCGGTTGGACGTGATCCAGTGCGACTTGGGATCGAAATAGAACTTAACGCTGGCCGGCGCGCTCAGGTTGAGCCCGAGATTGGGGCCGCCGGGCGCGCCGTTGGCGCCGTAGTTCACGTCCCAGCTGTTGTTCAGGGCGACCTTGAATTCGTAGCTGCCGGCGGGCAGGGCGAAGGTGCCCTGATAGACGTCGTCGGCCGCCTCCAGCGTCAGGCGCGAAGCCGCGCAGCTCGGGTCCCAATCGCCCGCGCAGCCGATCTCGCTCTGCAGGCTGCCCACCAGGGCCACGATGGTGTTGTCCTGGACGGCGATGTCCAGCGCCTTGGTGGCGGAGTTCCAGTTGAAGGTGACCTTGGCGTTGGCCGGCACCGTGAAGGCGTAGTTGGGGCCGTTCTGCGCGCCGCCCTGGCCGTAATTCACGTCCCAGCCCTCATTGAGGGCCACCTTGCCTTCATAGCTGCCGGCCGGCAGGCTGGTGGTGACCAAGGTGTAGGTGCCGTCGCCGTCCGCGTCCTGCAGCCAGGAGCGCAGGCAGCTCGGGTCCCAATCGCCCGCGCAGCCCAGTTCGCTCTGGAAGCTGCCGGGCACAACGGCGATGAAGCTGTTGGCATTGGACGTGACCCAGTGCGATTTGTCGTCGTAGTAGAACTTGACGCTGGCGCCGGCGGCCAGGCTGAGGGGGATGTTGGCGCCGCCCGGCGCGGCGTTGGCGCCGTAGTTCTCGGTCCAGGCGTTGTTGAGCGCGGCCTTGTATTCGTAGCTGCCGGCCGGCAATGCCCAGGTCCCCTGCCAGACGTCGTCGCCGGCGTCGTAGGTCAGGTGGGTGACGGCGCAGGCCGGATCCCAATCGCCGGCGCAGCCGGCCTCGCTCTGCAGGCTGCCGGCGATGGTGACGCTGGCCGGCGCGGCCAGGGCCACGCGGGTCCCGGCCGGCGCCCACAGCGGCGTCAGCAGGGCCACGATCATGAAACCGTGCAGCAGGGGGATGAGACGACGGGTGGAAATGCGCATCAGGCTGCTCCTTGGTCGATGGGCCAGTGACAAGGTTTCAGGTCGCCGGGCCGGGCGTGCTGAGACGCGGGCCGGCCGAGCGGGGCCTTTGTTGTTTAGTTGAACAAACAGGAAGACAACTCTGGGAGAGCTTTTTCAATATAGCACGCTGGCCGACGGTGATCAATCTTCAATACCCCATCCGGCCTCGGTATTTGGTACTAAGGCCGGCCGGCCGTGCCGACTTTGTTGATGGGTTGAACAAATCTTGCCGGGGCTGCGGGTCAAAAGAAAAGCCGGGAGCACACAGCTCCCGGCTGGCGGTCGAAATCGGCCGCTTACGGGGCGCGGCCCAGGCGGGCGCGCTCCTCGGCCACGATCTTATCCTCTAGTTTTTTGAAGAGCGGGGCCGGCTGGCCGAGCGGCTGGCCGGGCTGGAGGGTGCTGGGCGCCCAGGCCCCCACCGCGCCGGCCGGGTCGTAGGTGAGGGCGGTGTGGGCGCGGGTCGCCTCGGCGAAGGTTTCAATCCGCTGTTGGCCGCCGAGCCGGCCGGCGTGGCCCAACTGCTCGTGCAGCTTCTGGGACGTGAAGGGCAGGAAGGGCGCGAAGAGCGTCTTGAGCGAGTCGATGGCGCGCAGGGCGGTGTAGATGCTCTTGGCGGCCTCGGCCTTGTCTTGCTTGATCTGGAACCACGGCCCCTGCGCGTCCAGGTAGCGGTTGGCCTCGGTGGCCAGGGCCACCACCTCGCCCAAGGCGGCGCGCAGCTTGACGGCCTCGATCAGGCCGCCCACGGTCGCAAAGCCGGCCTCGATTTTGGCCAGCAGCTCCTGGTCGGCCGGCCGCAGCGCGCCCGGCTCGGGCACCTTCCCATCCCAGTGCTTGTAGGCGAAGGTCAGGACGCGGTTGGCCAGGTTGCCCCAGGTGGCCACCAGCTCGTTGTTGTTGTGCTGGAGGAACTCGGCCCAATCCCAGTCCGCGTCCTTGCTTTCCGGCATCACGGCGGTCAGATAGTAGCGCAGCGGGTCCGGATCGTAGCGGCTGAGGAAGTCCAGGCCCCACACCGCCCAGTTGCGGCTGCCGCTGATCTTCTGGCCTTCCAGGTTGAGGAATTCGTTGGCCGGCACGTCGTAGGGCAGGTTCAGGCGCCGGCCCGGGTCGGTTTCATACAGCCGCTCCAGGCCGATCAGCTCGGCCGGCCAGATGATGGCGTGGAAGGGGATGTTGTCCTTGCCGATGAAGTAGACGGTCTTGGCGGCCGGGTCGTACCACCAGTCTTTCCAGGCCTCCGGCCGGCCGTTGTTCTTGGACCACTCGATGGCGGCCGAGAAGTAGCCGATGACGGCTTCAAACCAGACGTACAGGCACTTGCCCTCCCAGCCGGCCACCGGCACCGGGATGCCCCAGTCCAGATCGCGGGTGATGGCCCGGCCGCGCAGCTCGCCGCTGTCGGCTTGGGCGCGCGAGGGGTTGACCACCTGCGGGCGCCAGTGCTCCTTGCCGGCCGCCAGCCACTGGCTCAGGGCCGGCGCGGCCTTGGCCAGGTCCAGGTAGAAGTGCTCGGTCTCGCGCAGCTCCAGCCCGCCGCCGCTGGTCTTGGCGCGCGGGTTGATCAGCAGGGTGGCGTCCAGCAGGTTGCCGCACTTATCGCACTGGTCGCCGCGCGCCTTGTCGTAGCCGCAGATGTAGCAGGTGCCCTCCACGTAGCGGTCCGGCAGGAAGCGCTTCTCGGCCGGCGAGTACCACTGCTTTTCGATCTGCGTGAACAGGTAGCCGTTGGCCCGCAGGCCCAGGAAGATGTCCTGCGAGACCTGGAAGTGGTTCTCGGTGTGGGTGGTGGTGAAGCAGTCGTAGCTGATGCCGGTCTGGAGGAAGAGCTCCAGGAAGCGGCGGTGAAAGTGCTCGTAAACTTCTTGCGCGGTTTTGCCCTCGGCGTCGGCGCGGACGGTGATGGGCGTGCCGTGCGCGTCCGAGCCGGAGACCACCAGCACGCGGTTGCCTTTCAGGCGGTGGTAGCGGGCGTAGATGTCGCCGGGCAGGTGCGAGCCGACGATGTTGCCGACATGGATATCCGCGTTGGCGTAGGGCCAGGCGATGCAGACCAGGATGTTTTCGGACATGATGACGCCTCCTCGGGCGGCGGGATTTTACCGTGTTCTTGGGCCGGCCTCCCGCGCCGGCACAAAAAACCGCCAGCCGAGGCTGGCGGTTCAATTCTGCCGTGGATGGGCTCAGCGCGCGCGGAGCCGACCCGGACGGAGAGCGGCGCCTCGGCGCCGGCCTCGTCGCGGCAGGCCACGCATGAACATGGACGATCCCCACAAGAGCGGGTTCATGGCGTCATTGTATCACGCGGGTCAAGCGGCCGGCGGCTACGGCGCGATCTGCGGGGTGATCAACTGCCAGGTCTTCCCGCCGTCCGTGGTGCGCACCAGAGCCTGCTCCTCGCCGGTCCGGGCGATGGCCCAGCCGGTCAGCGTATCCACAAAATCCAGCGGGCCGGCCCAGTTGAGCTGCTTCAGATCGACCAGGCTGGCCCCGCCGTCCACGGTCTGGGCCAGGACGTTCTCGGCCGCGTTGGCGGCGGCCGGCCCCAGCACCCAGCCGGCCTCCGGGTTCAGGAAGACGCCGGCCGAGAAGCCGCCCGTCAGCGGCTCGGTGGCCCAGCTGGCGCCGCTGTCGGCGGTGCGGTACAGGTAGGCCAGCGATTGGTTGGTGTTGTAGTCCTGGCAGGTGATGGCCAGCACCAGCGCCGGCCCCTTGGCGAAGAGCGGCGCCTGCACGCCGCAGGCCATCGTCTCCACCTGGTAGAGGTCCGCCCGGTCGGCCGGCGGCGGCAGCTCCAGGAAGGCCCAGGTGCGGCCGGCGTCGGTGGACTTGTAGAGGTACGGGGCGCCGGGCTGGACGCCGCCGCAGTCGCCGGTGATCCAGCCGGTCTGGGCCTCGGTGAAGACCAGGCCGGTCTTGCCGCAGCTCTGCGCCAGGCCGTTGTCCGGCTCGGTGAAGGGATCCACCAGCCGGTCCCAGGTCAGACCGCCGTCGTGGGTGGTGAAGAGCATGACGTAGTCGTGCATCATGCCGGCGCCGACGTGCACCAGCAGCCACCCGGATTGGCCGTCCACAAACACCAGATCAGAAGGCGAGAACAGCTCGGCGTCGGTCACGTCCAGTGGCCGGCTGGCGCTCCAGGTCTGGCCGCCGTCCACAGTGCGCCAGATGAAGGGCACGTTGCTGAGCGGGCCGCCGGTGCGGTCGTAGAAGGTGGCCCAGGCGGTCTGGCTGTCCAGGGCCGCGAAGGTGGCGCCCTGGCCGAGGGCCAGCGCCGCATCGATGGGCTGCGGCGGGGTGACGTCGTGCCAGGTCTGGCCGCCGTCAGCGGTGGTCAACAACCGGTCGTCCAGATCGCCGGCGGTCTCGCCGGCCGCCCAGCCGGCCGCGCCGCTGAGCATGTCGATGGCCGTGATGGTCAGAGCCTGGCCGGCCGCCAGCTGGATGATGGCCGGCCCTTCGGGCGCCACGGTAGGCGCGCCCGCGGCGACGACCGGGGTCGCGCTGGGTTCGGGCGAGGCCGTCGGCGGGGCGGCGGTGGCGGCGGTGGTAGCCGTGGCCGGGGTGGTGGCCGTCGGCGGGGGCACGGTGGGGACCCGCGTGAACACCGGCTCGGGCGTGGTCGAGGGCGAGCAGCCGGCCAGGGCCAGCGCGCCCGCCAGACAGACAAGTACTGCGCGTCTCATTCCTTGATACCTCCCGAAAAAAACCGCGGACGTGACACAGGCTACGCGGCCACAAAGACCAGATCGCCGAGCGCCACCGGCACCGGGCCGGCCTCCGCCAGGGCGGCGTAGAAGCCGCGCCGGCCGTCACCCAAAAACTGCAAGGCCGCTTTCAAATCCTCGCCCTCGGCCGGCTCGGCCCCCAGCAGGTAGCGGGTGAGCGGCCGGCAAGGCGCGGCCACCTGGATCTGGGCGAGCCGCACCGGCGCGGGGCGCCCGCTGGTCTGGATGAAGACGCCGCCCCGCACCTGCGCCGGCGTCACCGGCTGGGCGGTCTCCACGATGAGGTTCTCACCCGCGCAGCCGGGCGCCACCACCGCGCCGAACCGCGCCCGCATGGCCGCGTAGTGGGCCGTGAAGCCCAGCGACAGCGCGTTCTCGCCCTGATACTGGCGCGTCTGCGGGTGGCGCAGGTGATGGACGTCCAGCACGGGTTCGCCGTGCGGGCCGCGCGCCTCGGCGCCGGCCGGGGTCAGGGTCAAGGTCTCCACAACCAACAAGGCGCCCGGATCGTACCGTTCGTGCGGCTTCACGCCGGTCTTGAGGGCCGCCGTCTGGATTTGAAGACGCGTGATCGGGCCGAGCAGTTGCAATCCCGAGTCCATGGTCACTCCTGGCCGGCCAGCACCAGGCCGGTGGCTTTGCCGATGCGCAGGCCGCCCTGGGCGGCCAGGCGGGCCTGCACGAAGGCCTCCAGGTTGGCGGCGCGCGCCGGGGTCAGCGCGCTCAGGCCAGTCTGAAAGCCGGTGTAGGACAGGATGTACTCCACCAGCGGCCGCGCCTCGGTGATCCACAGCGCGTCTTCATACGGGCGCACCTCCACGCGGGCGAAGGCCGCGCCCAGGACGGCCGGGGCGTTCTCCAAAGCGAAACGCTCAGCAACGCCGTCGGCCGGGAGGACGTAGCCGGGATCATAAGCGTGCATCAGTTCGTGGAGCTCGCGCAGGTGGGCGCGGCCATTGGTGCCCGCCGCCAGCCGGCCGGCCGGCTTGAGCACGCGCGCCAGCTCGCGCGCCGCGCCCGGCAGGTCCGGCACGTGGTAGAGCATGTGGTTGGCGATCACCAGATCGAAGCTGGCGGCCGGGAAGGGCAGGGCCTGCGCGTCCAGGATCGCGCAGCGAAAGCCCGCCTCCGGCAGGTGGGCGCGCGCCGTCTGCGCCATGCCGGGCGAGAAATCGCTGACGATCACGGTCAGGCCGGCCGGCCGGCGCTCTTGGTTCTCGCGCCACAGCCAGCCCGGCCCGCCGCCCACTTCCAGCACGCGCTGGCCGGGGCGCAGGTCGAGCTGCTCGAAAGCCCAGCGCAGCCAGCCCTGCCGGTTGGTGCTGAAGCGGCGATGCAAGGCCACCCGGGCATTCAGGTTGTCCGCGGTCTTGTATTGCTCGCCGCGCAGATAGGCGGGGTCGGCGATCTGGCTCATGGGTCAGCCGGCCGCGTTCACGGTGTGGCCGGCGAAGTATTTGCGCCACGGCCCGCAGCCGAGGATGAAGGGCTGCATCAGGGCGCGCTCAGCCTGGACCGTGTGCATCAGGTCATGCGCCGCCCACTCGTGCAGCAGTTCCTCCAGGGTCACGGGCCCGAGTTCGCTGTGGCGGGCCTGGCGCGGCAGATCAGCCGGGGTCAGGCCGGCCAGCAGGGTCAGGGTGTCGGCCCGCCGGCGCGCAAACTCGGCGGCGGCGGCGCGCGGGTCCAGGGGGCCGCCGGCCACGGTGCCCTGCGCGTCCGGGTCGAAGGCCGGGAAATCCTGGCCGGCCAGGAAACAGCGCACGCGCACCGGGAAGACCTCCCGCTCGGCGTCCAGCAGATGCTGGAGGCACTGCGCGGCCGACCATTCGCCGGGCGCGGGCGGGCGGTTGAGCAGGGCCGGAGCGAGGGCTTCGGCCAGGGTGCGCCAGTGCGCTGGGGTGGCGGCCAGCACGGCGCGGACGTGGGTCAACAGGTCATCCATGCGGGGCTCCTTCTGGTTGCGGGGCAGAGGCGGCCTCGGCCAACGCGGCGGCCAGGGCCTCCAGGCTCAGGGTGCGACCGCGCGCCTCGGCGGCTGCGCGTGCCGCGGGCGACAGGGCGGCAATCAGGTGCGGCAGCAGCGCGGCGGCGCGCTGGCGTGTGGCGTGATCACTGGCGGCGTGCTGCTGCACCAGGGTCAGGGCGGTAACGGCGTCGGCCGGGTCGAGCGCCGGGGCCAGGCCGGTCAACGCCCCCAGCGCGATCCAGAGGTTGTTGTGGTGCAGGGCCTGGCGCAGGACCGGGCGCATCAGGTCCTGGGCCTCGCGCCGCCGGCCCTGCGCCAGCCGGACCTCGCCCAGCCGCAGCTGGGCCTCCCAATACTGCGGGTTGATGGCCAGCGCCTCCTGCACGTGGGCCTCGGCGTGGTCGACCTCGCCCAGGCTCAGGGCCAGCCGGCCCAGGTGTTCAAAGGACACGGCCACGGACCAGGGATGGCCCGTGCTCTGGCGCAGCGCCAGGCCGGCCTCGAACTGCCGGCGCGCCTCGGCCAGGTCGCCCAGCTCGAAGGCCAGCAGGCCGAGGTTGTCCAGCGAGCCGGCCACGCCCAATTGATCGCCGATCTCGCGCGAGAGGGCCAGGCTTTGAGTGTGCTGGGCGCGCGCTTCGTCGAAGAGGCCCATCTGGCGCGCCACCCAGCCGGACCAATCCAGCGTGAGCGAGACCCAGTAGCGGTCCTCCAGCGCCCGCGCCAGGGCCAGGCTCTCTTCAAAATACTGGCGCGCCTCGGCAAAGAAGCCGGCGTGATGCACGGTTTCGCCCAGCTCGGCCAGCCGGGTGCAGGCCCCGCGGTCGTCGCCCAGGGCCCGAAACATCTCGATGCTGGTCAGGTAGGCGGCGCGCAAGGCCGCAAAGCCCTCGTCGATGGCGGTGTAGGGGAAGACGGTGGCGTTGCCCCAGGCGTCGTGGTGCGCGCGGTAATACTCGAAGCTGTCGCGGATCAGGGGTTCGGCCTCCGCGCGGCCGGGGAAGATGCCGGTCAGGACGGCCTGGAGGTTAACGTAGGCCCGCACGCCGGCCACGGCCTCGTCGTCCGGCAGGCTGGCCAGGAGGTCCAGGGCCTCGCGCATGCGCTCCTCGGCCAGCAGGACGCGGCTCTGGCGGTAGTGGAACCAGCCGGACCAGGCCCGCAGGCGGGCCAGGATGAGCTGATCGGCCAGCTCCGGCCGGCCGCGCGCCTGCCAGGCCGCCAGGATGGTGTCGCACAACTGCGCGGCCTCTTCAAAGCGGCTGCGGGTGTCCAGGAAGCCGGCCAGCGCGCCAAGGTAGCGGCCCACGTCGCCGGCCAGGCCGTGCGTGATGGCCCAATGGAAGCCGGCGCGCACGTTCTCGAACTCGGCCGCGATCTCGGCCAGCGCCTGCTTCTGGCCATGCTGGCGCAGGGCGGCCTCGCGGGCGTGCATGAACTCGCCGTAGAAGGCGCTGTGGCGGGCCAGCAGGGCCGCGCGCTGTTCGGGTTGCTCGGCCAGCTTCTCGCCCGCGTACTGGCGCAGGGCCTGGTGCAGATCGTAGCGCCCGTCCGGGCGGTGGTAGAGCAGGGACTTGTCCACCAGCGCGGACAGCCGGGCCAGCGGCGCGTCGGCCACGGCCTCGGCGGCCGCGCGCGTGAAAGCGCCGACGAAGACCGTCAACGACGGATAGACGGCTTGCTCGGCCGGCTCCAGCAGAGTCCAGGACGACTCGAAAATGGCGCGCAGGCTCTGATGGCGCTGGGCGGTGTTGCGCAGGGGCGAGGCCAGGAAATCCAGGCTGCGTTCGATCTCGCGTGTGATCTCGCGGCAGGACAGGGTCTTGACCCAGGCGGCGGCCAGCTCCAGGCCGAGCGGGAAGCCCTCCACCAGCTCGCAGATGCGGATCACGGCCGGCAGATCGTCCGCGGCCAGGGTGAAATCCAGGCGCGCTTTGCGGGCCGCCTGCTCAAACAGGCGCACGGCGCTGAACTCGGCGGCCTGGGCCAGGTCGGCCGGCCCCGGGTAGCGCATGCCCTGCAGCGGCAGCACCCACTCCTCCTGCAGGTTGAAGCGCTCGCGCGAGGTGGCCAGCACCTTCACCTGCGGCGCGGCCTGCAAGATCTCGCTCAGCAGGCCGGCGGCGGCGGCCAGGTGCTCGAAGTTGTCCAGCGCCAGGAGCATCTGCTTGCCGCTCAGGAAGTTGAGCAGCTGGCGCTGCTGCTGGTGTTGATCCAGCTCTTCGCGGCGCGGGGACTGGCCGAAGAACGAGAAGCCCACGGCCTCGGCGATGGCCGGCACCACGCCGGCCGCGGCCTCCACCGCCGCCAGCGGCACGAAGAAGACGCCCTGGGCGAAGCGCCCGGCCTGGGCCTCGGTCGCCCGCAGGGCCAGCCGCGTCTTGCCCACGCCGCCCGGCCCGACGATGTTGAGCAGCCGGCACTCCGGCTCGGCCAGCCAGGCCGTGATCTGCTCCAGCTCGCGCGAGCGGCCGATGAAGGGCGTGGCCGGCCGGGGCAGGCGGCTGGGCGGCGCGGCCGGCGTCTCCGGCTGGGCGGCGCGCGGGGCCAGCCGGCCGGCCCGAATCGCCTCGGCCAAGGCCGTGGTGTCCTGGGCCGGCGCCACGCCCAGCTCAGCCTTGAGCAGGCGCGCGCCCTCCTCGTACTGGCGCAGCGCCGCCGAGGCCTGGCCGGCCCGCGCGTAGGCCTCCATCAGGGCGCGTTGGGCGGCCTCGTTGAGCGGGTCCAGGGCCAGCCAGCGCCGCCCGAACTCAAGGGCCTGGTCCGGGGGCGCGTCAGCCTGGCCGCGCGACAACGTCTCCAGCGCGCCGGCCAGATCCCGCTTCAGCCCCTCCGCTTGATAGAGCGCCCACTCGTCGAAGTCGGAGGCATCCTTGAGGTTGAAGCCGGCCAGGAAGTGATCGCGATAGAGCGCCACAGCGCGGGCCAGCAGCTCTGGTTCGGCCCCTGGCCGGCGGCCGGCCGCGATCAGGGCGCGAAACTCGTTTACGTCAATCCATAGCGATTGGGCCAGCGCGACGCCGTCGCGGTCGGCCTGCACCTGGCCCTCGCCCAAGAGCTGGTTGAGCTCCCAAAGCGTCCGGCGCAGGTAGGCGAAAGCGCGGCTTTGGTCGTAATCCGGCCACAGGAGGGCCGCCAGCTTCTCGCGGGCCGGCCGGCCGCCCTCCAGCGCCAGGTAGGCCAGCAGGGCCAGGGCCTTGCGGCGGTCAGTGCCGGCTGGCTGGCCGTCCCGGTCCACGCGCGGGGCGCCGAAGAGATAGACACGGAGCATGGGGGGATTATAGATGATGGATATGAGGGCGGTGTGAGGGGCGCAGGGAGCCGCGGGAAAGACGAGGTCAGGGAGAAAAACCGAAACGCCGCCGAAACGCGGGCGGAACCGCCTGGGAAACGGGGCCGGCGTACGCTAGGGCCAGATTTGAGATCGGAGGCCCGCCATGTTCGCTGACGTCAATGTCAACCTGACCTTCCAGCAGCCGCGCGATCTCCGCCGCATAGCCACGGCCGCCTTCGAGGGCGCCTACCTGCGCGGCCTGTGGGACCGGCTGGTGGCCGCGCTGACGGGCCGCGCGCACGGCCTGCGGACCCTGCCGGCCCGTCTGGCCGAGGGGCGCTTCGCCGGGACGCAGGTGGTGCCGGTGGACAAAGTGCGCGGCTCCGAGAACCGCGCCGCCGACTTCGACGCGGACTTCCACCCCTTGCGGGCCGAGATCCAGGAGCGCTGGGTGAGCGTCTACGAGGCCATCCGGCGCGGGAAACCGCTGCCGCCGGTGGAGCTGGTGCAGGTGGACGATACCTACTACGTCCGCGACGGCCACCACCGCCTCTCGGTGGCGCGCGCGCTGGGCATGGATTACGTGGACGCGGTGGTCATCGAGGCCGCGCTGCGGCT
>JAEURL010000654.1 GCA_016789165.1 Anaerolineales bacterium
TGGCCGGTTTGGCGGGTGGGCTGCTGCTCCTGGCCCGCACGCGCCGCCCTTGGGCCGGCGGCCTGGCGCTGGCCGGCGCCTTCGTGGCCGGCCTCAGCTTCACACTGCCGCCGCTGGTCCCCGGCGCCCAGGCCGGGGCTCCGGCGCTCGCCGCCAACCCGGCCTCCGCCGCCGAGGTCGGCCAGGCCCTGTTCCTGGCCAAGGGCTGCGTGATGTGCCATGACCACACCGCCATCCAGCCGCTCAAGCGCCGGCTGCTGGGCGAGTTCCACAGCTTCAGCACCGGGCCGGATCTCTCCCACTTCACGGCCGCGCCGGACTATCTGCGCCGCTGGCTGGCGGACCCGGTGAGCGTCAAGCCGCAAACCCAGATGCCCGCACTCGGGCTGACGGCGGCCGAGATCGACAACCTGATCGCGTTTTTGAATGCCCCGCACTGAGCTCGGGCGGCCCCATCCCCATCCGAAACTGCCGACCACCATGTTCATCCGCATGCTGATTGTCCTCCTGGGCCTGGCCGCGCTGGCGGCCTGCGCCCAGGCCCCAGCCGCCCCGCCGACCGCCGCACCTGCGCCCAGCCCAACCCCAAACGCGGCCGGCGCCGACTGCCCGCTGTCCGAATCAGGCTGGGTCAAACCGCCCGAGGACGCGGCGGTCAATGATCCGCCGGCGTTCGGCTACTACTATGTGAATGCCGATCGCTCGATCTGGGCTTCGGCCTGGTGGACGGGCCAATCGGAGTATCGGCTGCGGGCGGCCGGCGAGGGCAACAAGGTAGGGTGGTTTCGGCCGGCCGGCGCCACGCTGGACATCACCGGCCAGCGGCTGGACGCTCCGGCGCCGCCTCTGGAGGCCCACGCCTCGTGCTGCTATCCGACCCGGTTTCAAGCCTCCGGGATCTATTTCCCCACCGGGGGGTGCTGGGAGGTCACGGCGCGGGCTGACAAATCCGAACTTACCTTTGTCGTATGGGTTGAACCATAGCCGGCCGTCCGCACGCCACTGAAAAGGAGAAGCGCGCATGTTGACCCATCACTTCCGGCCTTTGAGTCGGCTCGTCCTCATCGGCGCCTTCCTGACGGCCTGCGCGGCGCCGACGCCCGCGCCCGTTGCCCCCGCCCCGGCGGAGCCGCTCGCGCTGCTCCTGGCCCGGCCGGACGGCCTGCGCGGCCCGGTAGTGGCCTACGAAATCCCCGCGGGCCGCGAACGTTTCCGTTTGCCGGCCGGCATGCTCTCGGGCGACGAGCGCCGGTTTGTCAGCGTAGCCCCGGGCCTGGCCGGCGGGCAGGTCACCGTCTACGATATGGCCGTTGGCGAACCAACCGCGCGCTTCATGGTCCGCGATCTGGAGCTGGGCGGGGTCTCGCTGGACGGCCGCTGGGCGGTCTTCACGCGCGCCCGGCCGGCGCCGGAGGGCTGGGCCACGCGCGTCGAAATCGTGGACACCGCGACCGGCGCGCCGGCCCACCGCCTGGACCTGGCCGGCCGCTTCGAGCTGGACGCCTTTTCGGCCGACGGCCAATCCCTGTTCCTG
The DNA here is from genome assembly GCA_016789165.1 of Anaerolineales bacterium. Taxonomy (GTDB): domain Bacteria; phylum Chloroflexota; class Anaerolineae; order Anaerolineales; family UBA6663; genus SpSt-583. The sequence goes on from JAEURL010000654.1 coordinate 1,535, forward strand.
ATTGAGCACCTGCCCGCCGACGCCCCGGACGCCTACGTCATCCGCCGTTATGAGCTGGGCGGGGAGGGCCTGCTGGCCGACCCGGTGCGCGCCAAAGGCGCGGAAACCATCATGGCCGGCTACGCCTGGGAGGGCAAAGCCTCGCCCGACGGCCGCTGGCTGTTGACGCTCTACATCAACACGCTCCGCGATGCCGCCTTCGTGCATGCCCTCAACCTGGTCGATAAGCTGCCGGTCTGCATCGACCTGCCGTCGGGCACGGGGGACCTGGAAAGCCTCCAGAGCTACACCGTGGCCCCCGATCCGAACGGCCAGCGCCTGTTCGCGGCCAATGCCGCCCTGGGCGTGGTGGCCGAGGTCAGCCTGGTTGACTTCCGCGTCACGCACACCACCGCGTTTCCGCCCCAGGCACCGCCCACCCAGCCGGCCGGCGCCGCGCTCCACCTGGCCGCCAGCCGGCTGACGCCGGACGCGCGCACGCTCTATTTCACCAACGGCCAGGCGATCTGGGCCTACAGCCTCGCCGACCGGCGGGTGAGCGAGCCGTTCACGGCGGCCGGGCCGATCACGGGCCTGGCCTTTGATCCGGCCGGCACGCGCCTGTTCGCGGCCACGGCCGCCGGCGAGGTACAGGCCTTCCCAGCCGCGCCCGCCGCCCGTTAAGCCGGGCCGGCAGGGGGCGGCCGGCCCGCTTGACTTCTAATTGAATAGGGCTAGGATACCGGGCCATGCCGGTCACGGTGGAACAGCTCCCCTTGTTCTCCCTCCCGTCGAACGAGCCGACGCCAGCGGCGCGGCCGGTTGGCGCCGCCGGCCTGCAGGCGGCGGCCTCGCTCAAAGCCGCCATCGTGGCCTGGTGCGAGCATCTGGAGCGGGAGGGCGCGCGGCCCAATACCGTCAAGGCCTTTGGCGGGGATCTGCGCCTGTTCGCCAGCTACGCCGGCGCCGGCCGGCCGCTGAACCAGATCGCCACCCGCGATCTGGAGAAGTGGCTCCAGACCCAGAAGGCCCTCGGCCGCAGCCCCAAGACCTACGCCCGCCGCATCACGTCGCTCAAAGCGTTCTTCCGCTGGCTGGAGCAGAGCGGCGTGCTGGCCCAGGACCCGGCCGCCGCCATCGTCCAGCAGACCGTGTTAAGCCCGCTGCCCGTGGTCCTGACCGACGACGAGGTGGAGCGCGCCAAGGAGGCGGCCCGCCGCTTGTGGCAGGGCGCCGAGCGGCCGGACCTGCGGCCGTATCTGCTCTTCACCCTGTTGCTCCATACCGGCATCAAGAAGAGCGAGTGCCTGAACCTGGAGCTGAACCACATCGACACCTCCGCGCCCGAGGAGCCCGTGCTGTGGATCCGGTACAAAGAGACGCGCGACCGCTACAAGGAGCGCAAGCTGCGCCTGGATGCGGCCTGGCTGCAGACCTATCAGGCCTACCTGGCGCTGCACCGCCCGGAACAGCGCCTCTTCCCTTACCAGGCGCGCCGGCTGGAATATCTGTTGGAAGATATCACCGTGGCCGCCGGCCTGGATAAACACATCTCGTTTGAAATGTGCCGCTGGACCTGCGCGGTGCGCGACGCCCGCGCCGGCCTGGATTTTGACCGGATCCGGCAGAAGCTGGGCCTCTCCAAGATCCAGTGGCGTGAAATCGGCATGAAACTGAAAAAGCTCACCGAGCCTGGACTGTAAAGGCTCTGTGAAATAATCACCCATCGGCGCCGGCCTCTCCCTATAATGCGGGTGTGCGGGAGGGCGGCCGGTTTCCACGACTGCGCCAGCACCGCGCCAAAGGACCACGATGTCCGCGCCTGCTGCCGCCTCGCCCATCACCCCGCCGCCGCTTGCTTCAGTGGCTGAGAGCCCTGTCGCCGCTGCCCGCCCCCTCCCCGAAACCACGGCCGATGTGCCGGCGGTGACAGCCGGCGTCAACGAGTTGATCCGTGACGCCCTGCGGCCGGCCACGCTGATTTCGGCGCTGCTCCTGAGCGTGTTCGCCGTCTCCCATTACCGCAACCTGCCGGCGCCCATCAACGGCCCCATGGCCGCCTTCACGGCGTTGTCGGCCCTGGCATGCTTCGGCCTGCGCTTTCACCTGGATCGGCGGCAGCCGGCGCTGGGGCGCATGAACCGCTGGTCGGCGGGCCTGGCCGGGATCATCGGGCTCAACAGCTGTCTGATGCTTTACCTGCGCCAGCAGCCGGATGAAACCGTCACCCTGATGCTGATCATGATCGGCGCCGGCTTTCTGCTGCCCTCGCACCGCTGGTTCACGGCGGTGGTGATCGGCATCGTCCTCAGCTGGGGCGGCGTGGCCTGGCAAGTCGGTTGGGGCCCCTTATGGGTCAACTACGGTTTCACGTTGCTGATCGGCACCGGCGTGGCCGGCCTGCTCCACGTGGTCTGGACCCGGACCCTGTACCGCATGGTCGGGCTGCGCCTGAAGTTGGAGAAGCGGCAGGAGGAGCTGGCCCACAGCGAGGCGCGCTTCCGGCAATTGACCGAGGCGGCGGCTGAGGGGGTGGTGATCCACGTGGGCGGGCGCGTGCGCGACGCCAACCCGGCCTTCGCGCGCATGGTGGGCCGGCCGCTGGCCGATTTGCTCGGCCAATCGATCTTCGACCTGGTGCCGCCGGAGTGGCACGCGGCCGTGGAGCAGCACGTCCGCTCCGGCTCGGAGCAGCTGTATGAGGCGGCGCTGATCCGGTCCGGCGGCAGCCCTTTGCCCGTGGAGATCATGGGCCGGCCGTCCACCTTTCAGGGCGAACCAGCGCGGGTAGCCATCGTGCATGACCTGACGGCGCGCCGGCAGGCCGACGCCGCGCGGCAGCAGGCCGAGGAGCAGCTGCGCCGCTGGGCCCAGGAACTGCGCGACCGCAACCAGGCCATGGACCTGCTGGCCGAAATGGGCGAGATGCTCCAGGCCGCCAATACGCTCGAGCAGGCGCAGGCCATCATCGCCCATTACGCCGGCCAGTTGTTCCCGGACTGTTCCGGCGCCCTGTACTTGCTGCGCGCCTCCCGCAATTTGCTGGAAATGGGAGTGAGCTGGGGGCCGTTGCCGCCGCCCGAGCCGGATTTCGCGCCGGAGGCGTGCTGGGCGCTGCGGCG
>JAEURL010000602.1 GCA_016789165.1 Anaerolineales bacterium
ACGATGTGGACGCGCAGTGGGACACGGTGGCGCGCCTGGCTGCGGATTACCCGGAGCGGATCCGCGCCGAGCTGGACCAAGGCGCTGAGCGCGACGTGATCGTCCGGCGCTTCACCGAGTACGAAGCCACGCGCCAGGCCGCGGACGGCCTGGACGCGGCCGGCCAGAGCCTCTATTCCAGCGTTGGGCCGCTGGGGATGAGCGTGGACGGGCTGCTGCGCTACTGGAAGAAGCGGGCCTAAGCGCCCAGGCGGGCGCGCCAGCGGGCGTAGTCGGCGGAGGCCGCGAACTTCCGCAGCTCGTCCACGCGCCGGGCGATCAGGGGGTGGGTGGACAACGCCTCCCCCAGCCACTGGCCGGGGTCATCGTCCTGTTTGTCCAGCGCGGCCAGGGCGCGCTGCTGGCTGGCCGAGCTCTGCGCGGCCCCGCCGGTGGCGATCTTCACCAACGCCGAGATGGCTTTGTCCAGCCGGCCGCAGGCCAGCAGGCCGGCCCGGTCGGCCGAGAATTCGCAGGCCCGGTTCCACCAGCGGAAGGCCACGTACAGCAGGGCGGCGGCCGCGTACGGGCTGGGGATGCCGGCCATCCCGCCGATCACGGAGTTCAGCCAGGTGTGGCCCAGCCGGATGTGGCCCAGCTCGTGGCCGACCACGAACTCCAGCTCCTCCCGGTCCAGAACACGCGCCAGGCCCGCATACACCACGATGACCTGCGGCTCGACCAGGCCGAAGGTATAGGCGTTGAGCGCCTGGCCCGGCGCCACAAAAGCCCGGACGCGCGCCACCCCCAGCCGCCGGCCGGCCGTCTCGATCAACGCGTGCAGGGCCGGAATGGTCTCGGCCGTCACCGGCTCCGCCTGCCGCACCAGCGCGGCATGCTGCTGATCGTTGAGCCAGTAGCCCAGGACCACCATGCCGGCCAGGAAAAGCGCGCTACCGGACAGCGTGGCCACCGACGTGAAGACGATCACGGCCAGCACCAGCACCACGGTCAAGGTCAGAATCAGGTTTTCGTTGGGGTAGCGGTATTCGGTCATGATCGCCAATTGTTTGTAGAATAAGGCGTCGCTTCACCGAACCCAATCGGCTTCAGGGAGGTCCCCATGCAACGCTGGTTTTCCATGATCTGCGCGGCGGCCCTGCTGGCCGGGCTGCTGGGCATCTCAGCCCCGGCCCGGGCCGCCGCCCCGGCGCAAAGCACGCCGGCCAAGTGCGCCACGGAATACGTGGTCAAGGCCGGCGACTGGGTGCGCCAGATCGCGCGGCAATTCAAGGTGGACTGGCAGGCCATCGTCAGCGCCAACGCCCTGACCACGCCGGATCTGATCTATCCCGGCCAAAAGCTGTGCATCCCGGCCGCCGCCACCTCCACGCCGACGCCCACGCCCACGCGGACGGCCACCGGCCCCACGCCCACCCGCACATCGACCGCGGCGCCCAGCGCCACGCCCGTGCCGGCCGTGACGCCCACCTTCCGGATCGTGAAAGTGGTCAAGGATCAGTCCGTGACGATTGAGACCGCCAACTTCCCGGCCGGCGTCAAATTCGACGTGCGCTTCGGGGCGATGGGCACGCACGGCGTCGGCGGGGCCGTGGCAGCTACTCAGGACTCGGGCAAGGGCGGGACCTTCCAGGCCACGTTCACCATCCCGGCCGCCTTCAAAGGCGCGGACCAGATCGCCCTCCGCCTGGACAACGCCGCGACGGGGTACTTCGCCTTCAACTGGTTCTACAACAGCAACGCCCCGTAGAACACGGCCCGGCCGGCGTCACGGCGCCGGCGCGATCCCCATCAGAATGACGAGGCGCTGGGCGCCGGCATTGGTCACGCCGTGAGGCTGGCCGGCCGGCGCCCAGACCACGCTCCCCGGCCCGGCGGAGCGCGTCTCCGTCCCCACCACAAACTCGCCCTGCCCCTCCACCACAAAGTAGAACTTATCCTGGTCGGCGTGATCGTGCACGGCCTGGCTTTGCCCCGGCTCCAGACAGTTCAGCCCCAGCAGCAGGCGCGGGCTGGCGAACAGCGTCGCCTTGTAGAACTTATCCGGCCGGGCGCCCACATGGTCGCGGTAATCGGCGAAGTTTGGCATAGCGGTCTCCTGGTCACACCGGCTCCAGCCGGCCGCTGAGGGCTGAACGCGCCACGGCCTCAATCACTCGCTGGGCGGCCAGGCCGTCGGCGAAGGAGGGCGCGGGCGGCGCGGCGCCGGCCTCGGCCAAGCTGGCGAAGAACGGATCGGTCAGCGCCCGGTAGACGGCCGGGAAGGTGTCCGGGCCTTCGAAGCCGGCCGTCCACTCCGCCGGCAGCGCCAGCGGCTGCAAATCCAGCTGGCCGGCCTCCGCGCCCCACAGCCGCGCCACGTGCGCCCACGGTTGATCGTATTCGTAGACCAGCACCCCGCCCGAGCCGTACATCTCGAGGCGCTGATAATTGCGCCGGCCGGGCGCCACCCGCGAGAGTTGAAAGGTGGCCTGCCCGCCGCCGGCGAACTCCAGCAGGCCGGCGGCCGCATCATCGGTCTCCACGCGCACCGGGCGGCCGTCCGCGCCGGGCCGCTCCGGGACGAAGGTCTGCAGGCTGCCGGCCGCGCGGGTGGCCGGCCCAAACCACCATTGCAGCAGATCAAAGACGTGCGCGCCCAGATCGCCCAGCACGCCGCTGCCGCCCTCGGCCAGGCGCGTCTTCCAGGAGGCCGGCCGGCGCGCATCCAGCCACGACGCGTGCAGGTACTGCGCTTGAACGTGGTGCAGACGGCCCAGATAACCGCCGGCGATAAGGGTCTTGAGATAGCGCGGCGCCGGCATGCCGCGATAGGAGAAGAAGGTCAGGTGCCGGCGGCCCAGCGCCTCGGCCCGCGCCAGCATTTGCTCGGCTTCGGCGGCCTCCAGGGCCAACGGCTTCTCGCAGATGACGTGCGCGCCGGCCTCCAGCGCCGCCAGGGTCATGGGCGCGTGCAGGTGGTTGGGGGTGGCGATCACCACCACCTCCGGCTGGACCTCGGCCAGCAGGCGGCTGTAATCGGTGAAGGTTCGCGGGACGTGGAAGCGGCCGGCCACCTCGGCCAGGCGGGCCGGATCACGGCCGGCCAGCGCCGCCAACTCCACATCCGGGCGGGATTGCAGGCCCGGCAGGTGCGCGCCGACGGCCCACCAGCTCGTGCCGATCAGGGCAGTCCGAAAACGATGGGTCATGGGGCGTGCGCCTCCAGCGCGGTCCCGAGCAGGGCGGCCACCGCCGTGACGGCGGCGGCCTCGGCCGGCGTGATAGGGTGCAGGGATTCGACGTTGAGCACGCCGCGCAGTGCGCCGCCCGCCCGCACCGGCAGCACCAGCTCGGCCACGATGGGCACCCCCGGCAGCGGCAGATAATCCGGCTCCTGGGTGACGTCCGCCACCAGCACCGGCTGGCCGGAGCGCAGCGCCCGGCCGATCAGGCCGCTCGCTTTGGGCTGACGGAAGTGGCCGACCGCGTCCGGGAAGCCGGCGTAATTGGAGGCGCGCAGGAGGAGCAGCTCGGGATTGGCCGGGTCCTCCAGCAGCACACCCACGTCGATATAGTCGCAGGCCTGCCCCACCTCGGCCACAATCCGGGCCAACAGGTCGTCCAGCGGCAAGGCGCTGGCGGTCAGCTGCTGGACGGCGGCGAGCAGGGCGGAATGTGCGTCAGAGGTTGTCATGGGGAAGCGGCGGCGGCCGGCCTGATGTGGCGGGGATTATACCCGGCGGTCGAATGCGGATAGCCTCCGCCGCATCTCGGCCGGCCCGCTGGCCCGGGCCGCAGCCCTGATTGGCTACGCGCAACTCGCCGCCGCCAGCCGCGTAGTAATTCAGTGGACCGCGCTCCGCGGTCGTGTCGTTCAAGGAGATCAGACATGACCCTCGCCACCGCCCCCTCCGAGTCAATCGCCACGCTGGCCGACGCGCTGCCGGAAAGCAATGTCACCACCACCGTGCTCCACGCCCTGGATTACGTGGTCCCGGGCCAGTGGCAGAACCTGCGCGGCTTCGACCAGACCGCGCGCACCGTCCTGGGCACCGAGGACCCCGCCCAAGTGGCGGCCGTGCGCCAGCGCGCCCTGGCGCTGTACAACGACCCCGCCCACAACTACCGCAAGGCCGTGCAGCTCTACCAGCTGGTGGATAACGCCGACCTGGCCCTGGGCGCGGCCGCGCTGGCCAACAAGGTCGGCCAACGCATTCCGCTCCTCAACTTCATCAGCCGGCTGACCCCCAAGGCTGACACCACCCAGGCCATCGACCTGGCCGTGAAGCTGGCGGCCGAGGGCCTGGCCTTCAGCTGGCTGAACGGTTTGAAGTACGACAACCTGGGCCAGTTCGGGCAGGCGCTGTCGGCCTACGCCGGCGCCTCGGCCATGCGCCTGGCGGCCCTGATCTGCGTGGACGGCGTCATCCCGCTCGG
>JAEURL010000656.1 GCA_016789165.1 Anaerolineales bacterium
CGGCCGCCTGGCGGGAGTTGGACGCGCTTAACCGCGCCGCCCTGGCGCAGGCCGGGACGCCGGCCGAGGTGGGCCCGGCGGCGCAGGCCGCCCTGGACGTGATCCGGGGCGAAGGCGCGCTGGTCTGGGGCCAGAGCCTGACCGGCCTGGCGCTGTATGGCCTGGTGCGCGGCGTCGACGCCAGCCATGCCCTGCGCAAAGCCCTGCGGGCGCACGCCGGCCACGAAGGCGGCACCGTCACCGCCACGCTCATGGCACCAGCCGGGGCCGTGATCCGCGAACAGGAGGGCGCCTTGACCCAGCCCGACCCGCCGATCCGCATGGTCGGCCCCGATGCTGGCTGATTCGGCCCGTCCGGGGCTGGGCGGGCCGCCGCCGGCCTCGGGCCGCCGCCGCTCCCCCATCTTCCGGCGCGAGCGGCAATATTGGGAACGGCGCCTGGGCGGCCTGTGGCGGCTGGACGATCTGCTCATCGTCCTGGCCCTGCTGAATATGTGCCTGCTGCCGGCCGCCCTGCTGCTCTACCCGCCGGCCCTGCTGGCCTACGCCGCGCTCGACGAAGCGCTGGGCCTGTTCATGGCCTACCCGGCGGCGCTGGGCATCGCGCGCGAGCGCCAGGACCAGACCTGGGCCCTGCTGCGCGCCACGCCCCTGAACCGGCTGGACATCGTGCTCGATAAGCTGGCGGCCCTGCTCTCCCTCACCGGGGAAAGCCTGGGCCTGTTGGCGCGCGCGCGCTGGCTGGGGACGCTGGCCGCGCTGCCCCTCTTCGGCCTGATGCTGGCGGTGCGCCGGCCCTTCCCGTTCAGCCCAGAACTGCCGGCCTGGGAAGGCGTGCTGGCGCTCGGCGCGGCCTACACCTTGTTTGTATACCGGCCCCAGATCAACAGCCTGTGCGGCGCGGCCGTCGGCCTGGCCTGCTCGGCCGGCAGCGGCGTGATCAGCGCCAGCCTCACCTACACCGCCCTGGTTAACCTCGCGCTGCTGGCCGGCGGCGCGGCCCTGATCCTGATCAGCCTCCAGCCAGCCAGCCTGGCCGGCCTCTTCAGCGACAGTGTGCTGGGCGGCCGGCTGGCGCGCGTCTTCGTCTGGCTCTTCCCGCTGGCCGGCCTGACGCTGGCCCGCCTGCTCCTGGTCCCGGCCGGCCTGGCCTGGGCCGCCTGGCGTCTGACGCGCCTGGAAGGCTGACCCGTGTCCGCTCCGCGCTCGCCCGGCTGGATTGAAACCGTCGTGCTCATCGTGGCCGTCTTCGGCAACGGCATGGTCTACCTGGATCAGTCCGCCCTGAACGTGGCCCTGCCCGTCATCCAGCGCGACCTGCAGGCCGACGTGAGCGGCCTGCAATGGATCATCGACATCTACATCCTGGTGGCCGTGGTGCTGCTGCTGGTGGGCGGCGTGCTGGGCGACCGCTACGGCCGGGTGCGCGTCTTCAACCTCGGCCTGCTGATCTTCGTGGCCGCCTCGCTGGGCGCCGGCGTATCCATCTCATTGGAGATGCTGATCGCCATGCGCGCCCTGCAGGGCCTGGGCGGCGCGCTGCTGCTGCCGGGCGGCTACGCCATCGTCAACGCCTTGGTGGCCCCGGACCGGCGCGGGCGGGTGCTGGGCCTGTGGGGCTCGCTCTCGCCCCTGATCACGCTCAGCGGCCCGCTGCTGGGCGGCTGGCTCACCGACCACGTCACCTGGCGCGCCATCTTTTTCCTCAACCTGCCGCTCGGGCTGGTGGCCTACTGGGTGGCCGCCCGCTACGTGCCAGAAAGCCGCGATGAACAGGCCGGCGGCCCGCTGGATTGGCCGGGCGTGGCCGCGCTGGTGGTGGGCCTGGGCGGCCTGCTGTTCGCCCTGATCGAAGGCCCGCTCCACGGGCTTAGTGACCCGCTGGTGCTGGCGGCGCTGGGCCTGGGCCTGGCCGGCCTGGCGGCTTTCATCGTCGTCGAACGGCGCAGCTCCAACCCGATGCTGCCGCTGGGCCTGTTCCGCGAGCGCACCTTCACGGGCATCAACCTGGTCACGCTGCTCCATTACGCCGGCCTGAGCGGCGTCTTCTTTTTCCTGACCCTCAATCTGCAGCAGGCCCAGCGCTTCTCGGCCTTTCAGGCCGGCCTGGCGCAGATCCCCAGCGTGGTCCTGCTCATGCTCCTGTCCACGCCGGTCGGCCGGCTGACGGACCGGATCGGCGCCGTGCCGCTGATGGCGGCCGGCATCCTGATCAGCGTCGTCGGCTATGTGATGTTCGCGGGCCTCGGCCTGGCCGACAACTACTGGACCTCCTTCCTGCCGGGGCAGATCGTGTTCGGCGTGGGCCTGGGGCTGATGGTGGTGCCGTTGACGGCCGTGGCCATCGGCGCCCTGGAGAGCCGGCTGTCCGGCCTGGCCTCGGGCGTCAACACCGCCATCACGCGCGTGGGCCAGATGGTGGCGGTGGCCGTCTTCGGGGCGGTGCTGTTCAACGCCTACCAGGCCGGGCTGCAGACGCACACCGCCGGCCTGGCCCTGCCGGAGGCGGCCCGCGCTGAACTCCTGGCGCAGGCCCGCAACATCGGCGCCGCCCGGCCGCCGGCCGGCCTCAGTCCGGAGCTGACCGCGGCCGTGGATCAGGCTATCCGGCTGTCGTTTGTGGACGGCTTCCGGCAGATGATGTGGATCGCGGCCGGCCTGAGCCTGGCAGCCGTGGCCGTCCTGCTGGTGCTGGTGCGCCAGCGGCCGGCCCGCCCGGCGGCGCCGGAAACGCCGGCCGCCGGGGAGGGAGTGCCATGAGCGAGCAGACCCAGACGCTCCCCGCCGCCGCGCCCCGCACCGCCTGGGCCGGCTGGGCCGCCGCCCTGACCAGCACCGCCTGCTTCAGCGTGGGCCCGCCGATCGCCCGGGTGCTGTACGGGC
>JAEURL010000610.1 GCA_016789165.1 Anaerolineales bacterium
TCAGGCGCGGCAATTGGCCCCGGAGGCGCGCGTCGTCGCCGCCGATGAATTAGCCTACCACGCCGCCCACGGCGCGCTGGAGGCCAGCCTGCGCCAGTTCACGCCCGCCGTCGAAACGGTGGGCCTGGGCGAATTCCTGGCCGACGCGCGCGGCCTGGCCGCTGACCAGCTGGCCGAACTGCTGCGCGCCACCCAGGCAGCCAGCGGGCTGAGCGTGAGCCTGGGGGCCGCGGCCGGCAAGTTCCCGGCCCAGCAGGCGGCGCTGGCGGCCGGCGCCGGCCGCCTGAAGAACATCGCCCCCGGCGAGGAGGCGCGCTGGCTGGCGCCGCTGAGCGTGGGCGTCCTCCCGCACCTGCCCGGCGAATTGCGCCGGCGCCTGCACCTGCTGGACCTGCACACCCTGGGCGACCTGGCGGCGCTGCGCAAGCCGGCGGTCCTGCGCCAGTTTGGCGGGGAGCTGGCCGGCCTGTACGAGCTGGCGCGCGGGAACGACCCGCGCCCGCTTAACCCGGACGTGCCGCCGCTGCGCGTGGTGCGCTCACTGCGCCTGGCCGCGCCGGTGGCCGAACGCGGTGTGCTGTTCAACATCACCCAGCGCCTCAGCCGGCAGATCGGCGGGACGTTGAGCACGCGCGGCTACCACGCCGAAGCCCTGAAGCTCACCCTGACCGGCGCGGATGGCCGGCGCTGGGAGGCCGGCCAGGCCCTCAAACCGCCCACCTCGGACGCGGCCCGCCTGGGCCGGCTGGCCGCGCAGCTGCTCGGCCGGCTAGCGCCCACGGCCCCGGTGGAGGCCGTGATCATCGGCGTCTACCCGCTGCGCGGCTGGCACCTGGGCGCGCACCAAGTGGCGCTGGCCGAGGCCGGGGCGCCAGCCCGGCAGCGCGAACTAGAGAACACGCTGCAGCTGCTCATGCGCCGGTTCGGCGAGGCCGTCATCCGCGTGGCCGCCCTGCTCGGCCCGCCGCTGCCGCTCCCGGCCGCCGTCACCCTGAACGCCGCCGGCTTTCCAGCCCGCCTGGAGTACGGCGGCCAGACCCGCCTGATCCTGGGGCTGGAGGAAGCCTGGCGCGAGGAGCGCTCGTGGTGGGAGCGGCCCGTGCGGCGAGACTACTTCCGGGTGCAGCTGGCCGACGGGTCTTTGCGCAACATCTTCCAGGACCTGATCAACGGGGGGTGGTTCCTTGACCGCGCCTGGCCCCTACTGTGAGCTGCACGCTCACAGCCACTTCAGTCTGCTGGACGGGGTGCCGGCGCCGGAGCAGCTGGCCGAACGCGCCGCCGAGCTCGGCCTGCGCGCCATCGCCCTCACCGACCACAACGCCCTGTACGGCGTGGTCCCGTTCTGCGAGCGGGCGCGGGCGCGGGGCGTCCGGCCCCTGATCGGCGCGGAGCTGACCTTGGAGGATGGCGCGCACCTGACGCTGCTGGCCGAGACCCAGGCCGGCTACCGCCACCTGAGCCAGCTCGTCACGGCCGCGCAGCACAACGCGCCCAAGGGCGAGGCGCGCCTGCCGTGGGCGGAGCTGCCGGCGCGCACTGCCGGCCTGATCGGCCTGACGGGCTGCCGCCAAGGGCCGGTGGCGCGCCGGGTCCTGGCCGGCGACGAGGCCGGCGCGCGGCACGCGCTCGGGCAGTTGTGCGATCTGTTCGGGCCCCGGAACCTGTATGTGGAGGTGCAGCGCAGTCTGCGCCGCGGCGACGGCCGGCTGAGCCGCCGGCTGGCGGAGTTGGCCGCCGGCTTTCAACTTAAAGTGGTCGCAACCGGGAACGTCCACTATCTGACGCGCGAGGAGGCCGAGGTGCAGGCCGTGCTGGCGGCGGTGCGGGAACGGAGGCCGCTCACCGCGAGAACTTCCGGCCGGCCGCCCTGGCCGCCCAACCACGAGTCCTTTCTGCGCGGGCCGGCCGCCATGCTGGCGCTCTATCCTGATCTGCCGGAGGCGGTGACCAACACGCTGGAGGTCGCCGAGCGCTGCACGGCCGCCCCGCCCGCCGGCCTGCAGGTGCTGCCGGCCTTCCCCACCCCGGCCGGCCTGGACGCACCCGCCTATCTGCGCCGGCTGGGCCTGGCCGCGCTGCCGCGGCGCTATCCCCACCATGCCGCCCGCGCCCGGACGCAGCTTGAGCTGGAGCTGCGCGTGATTGAAGAGCTGGGCCTGGCCAACTACTTCCTGATCGTCTGGGATATCGTCCAGTTCTGCCAGCGGCGCGGCATCCTATGCCACGGCCGCGGCTCGGCCGCCAATTCGCTGGTGGCGTACCTGCTGGGCCTCACGGCCGTGGACCCGCTGGCCCAGGGCCTGGTCTTCGAGCGCTTCCTTTCCGTGGAGCACGGCGGCACACCCGACATCGACCTGGACATCGACGCGGCCCGCCGTGAGCGCGTGATCCAGTACGTCTACGAGCGCTGGGGACGTGAGCACGCCGCCATGGCCTGCACCTACGTCACCTACCGGATGCCCAGCGCCCTGCGCGACGCCGGCTTCGCCCTGGGCCTGAAACCGGAACTGGTGGAGGCGCTGGCCCAGCAGCACGAACACCCCGCCGCCGAGCCCGCAGCCCCCAGCGACCCCGCCGCCCAGCAGCTCCTCGCCCTCGCCCAGCGCCTGCTCGGCCGGCCGCGCCACCTGGGCCTGCACAACGGCGGGATGATCATCGCCGGCGAGCCGCTGGCCGGCCTGATCCCGGTCGAGCCGGCGGCCATGGAAGCCCGCACCGTCGTCCAGTGGGACAAGGCGCACCTGGAGCAGGCCGGCATCGTCAAGATCGACCTGCTCGGCCTGCGCATGCTGGCCGCCATCGCGGACACCGTGGCCCTGGTGCGCGCGGCGCGCGGCGAGGTCATCGACCTGCACGCCTTGGATTTCCGCGAACGCGCCGTGTACGACCAGATCTGCTCGGGCCAGACTATCGGCCTGTTCCAGGTGGAGAGCGGCGCGCAGGCCAGCCTGATCCCGGCCCTGCAGCCGCGCTGTTTTCAGGATCTGGTGGTGGAGGTCAGCCTGATCCGGCCCGGCCCGCTGCAGGGCAACATGGTCAAGCCCTTCATCCGCCGGCGGCGCGGGCTGGAGCCGGTGACCTATCCGCACCCGGCGCTCCGGCCGGCGCTGGCCGAGACCCTGGGCGTGATCGTGTTCCAGGAACAGGTCCTCAAGATCGCGCGGGATTTGGCCGGCTTCGCGCCGGGGCGCGGCGAGCTGCTGCGCCGGGCGCTGAGCGGCAAGGACGCCGAGGCCGCGGTGGAGGCCTTCCGGCTGGAATTCCTGCGCGGCGCCATCGACCGCGGCGTGGACGGCGAGACGGCCCGCCAGGTCTGGGGCCTGATCCGGGGCTTCGCCGGCTACTCGTTCAGCAAGGCCCACGCCGCGGCCTTCGCCGTCATCGTCTACTGGTCCGCCTGGCTGCGCGTGCGCTTCCCGGCCGAATATTTCTGCGGCCTGCTGCGCCACGCGCCGCTGGGCACCTATCCCGCGCACGTGCTGGAGGCCGAGGCGCGCCGGGCCGGGGTTAAGTTCCGGCCCTTTGATATCAACCACTCGCTGGCCAAGCCGACCGTGGAGGCCGGCGCCATCCGGCATGGCCTGGGCGCGGTGAAAGGGATCGGCGAGGCGACAGCGGAGCGGCTGGTGCAGGTCCGGGCCGGCCAGCCGTTCCGGTCACTGGCGGATTTCGTTCAGCGCGCGGGGCTGGAGCGCAAGCCCGTGGAGGCCCTGGTCCTGGCCGGCGCCTTTGACCGCCTAGGCGAGCGCCGGCAGCTGCTGTGGGATCTGGCGGAGGCGTTCGAGATGACGCGGCGGGCCGCCCAGCCGGCGCTGCTGGCCGTGCCCGAGGAGCGCGCGGCGCTGGCGCCGTTTACGCCGGAGCGGAAGGTGGCCTTGACCTTCGCGGCCACCGGGCTAACGGCTGGCCCGCACCTGGCGGCGCTGCGGCAGGATGCCTTTGCCCGCGCCGGCTGCCTGGCGCTGCCGCAGCTGCTGCGCCTGCGGCCGGGGGCGCGGGTGCGCGTGGGCGGCCTGGTGGCGGACGGCCTGCGCCGTCCGCCGACCGCCAAGGGCACGAGCTTCATCCGGCTGGAGACGCCGGCCGGGATCATCGACGTGATCATCCCGCCGGCCGTGTACGCCGAGGGCCGGGCCGCCCTGCGCACGGCCTTCCTGGTGGTGGACGGGGAATTGCAGCGCGCCGGCCCGCCGCCGAGTGTGCTGGCCAAGCGGGTCGACGCGCTGTGAGGGAGGGGCTTACTTCTTCTGGTTGAGCAGTTGGGCCACGCGTTCGGCCGCAGCCTGCACGGGCAGGCTCTCGTCGCCCAGCACGCCGTCCACCAGGGCGGCCGGCGTATCCCAATACAGCGGGCCCATCTGCGCGCCGAGCAAGGCGCGGCGCAGGGCCGTCACGTCCGTGTGCAGGGCCTGGAGCTGGGCGCTCTCCAGGTAGGGATTGAGATCCGCGCCGTAGCGCTCCAGGGCCTGCAGCAGGCTCAGCGCGGCCCGGTCCAGTTCTTGAACTGCGCTCTCATGCATGGGCTTTGCTCCTAGCCAAACTTGTAGGCCACGCCGTAACCGCCGCGCGGCAAGGTCCAGCCGATGTTGTTGAACGGGCAGCCCACGCGGCAGCTGCCGCATTCCACGCAGGCCTGGTAGCCCACCATGGTCTGGTTCTGCCGGTCCAGCCGATAGACGCCCACCGGGCAGAAGTACAGGCAGGGCTTGGCCTGGCACTGGGCGCAGACGGCCTGGTCCTTGATCCACAGGTGGGCGTAGTCCTCGTCCACGTAGTACTTCAGCGCGGCCAGCAGATCGTCCACGTTCACGGCCGGCAGGCTGGCCGCCAGCTCCGGGCTCAACGGGGTGTGTTTGCGCTCGCTCATCTCAGCCTCGCATCCCTTGCAGCAGCCGCAGCATATCGCGCGCCACGCCGAAGAACGAGCGGCGCTCGAAGAGCATGCCCATGATCTTATTCTCCATGTCCTGCTTGGGCACGCCGTGGGCCGAGAAGTAGCGCAGGACGGCGTCGTTCAGGTAATCCACGTAGGTCTTCATGAAGTGCGGCGAGCTGTCCAGGAAATCGGTCATGCGCCGGTACTGCTTGAGGTCCTTGAGCACGAAGCTCTCCTCCAGCTGGCGCCGGTACTGGCGCAGGAAGCCGGCCGAGAAATCGCGGGCCTGGTGCGCGGCCACCACGGTCTGGCCGGCCAGCCGGCCGGCCGTCATGGCCAGGTTGGTGCCCTCGCGGTGCAGGGCGTCCACCATGCCGGCCGCGTCGCCGGCCACCAGCACGCCGTCGCCGGCCAGGGCCGGCATCCGGTCATAGCCGAACTCCGGGATCAGGTGCGCGCCGTACTCCAGCGGCTCGCCGCCCTCCAGGTAGGGCTTGACCACCGGGTGGTTCTTGAAACGCGCCAGCACCTCGTAGGGCTTGAGCTTGTGCTGGACGAACTCCTCCAGCAGCAGGCCCACGCCGATGGAGATGGCTTGCTTGTCGGTATAGATGAAGGCCGTGCCGGGCAGGCCGAGCGTGGCGTCGCCGAAGATGTCGATGGCCACCCCCTCCTTGGCGCCGCTCAAGCCGAAGCGCGTCTCGATCTCCTTGGCCGGCAGGCCGATCAGCTCCTTCACCGAGAGCGCCACCAGGCGCGGCGGCAGATCCACCTTGGCCAGGCCGAGCTTCTGGGTGAGCAGGTTGTTGACGCCCTCGGCCACCACCACGATGGGCGCGTACACGTCGCCGTCCGGCCGGTCAGTGCGCACGCCGATCACGCGGCCCTTCTCGTCGCGGATCCCGTCGGTGACCGTGGTCTTGGTGATCACCAGGACGCCCAGCTTGACGGCCTGTTCCGCAAACCAGGCGTCGAAGTTGGCGCGCAGGGCGGTGTAGGCGTCGGCCGGCTCCTTCTGGTAGTGCTGGCTCTTGTGCATGAAGCGCACCACGCTGTCCGGCGAGAGCAGCCAGTAGCCCTGCTCGGTGACCGGGCGCTCCAGCGGCGGCCGGCGCTCCCAGAAATCGGGCAGCAGGTCGGCCAGGGCGTGAGTGTAGATTACGCCGCCAAAGAAGTTCTTGGCGCCGGCGAAGTGGCCGCGCTC
>JAEURL010000623.1 GCA_016789165.1 Anaerolineales bacterium
CCCGTCGAGCCCTGGCTGGGGCCGATGCTCACCCGCTACGTCGGGCAGTGGTCCAACCTGGACGGCCGGCACTACGGCGTGATCATCGAGCACGCGCCGGCGCATCCCAGCCTGATCAGCACCGGTGTGGCCTGGCGCTCCGGCGAGCAGCACAAGGCCGCTATGCTGCGCGTCCGGCAGGGCGCTTTCTTCATCGCCATCACGCGCGACCGGGATGGCGGGCGCGTGACCGTGGACCGGCAGGGCCGGCCCGTCATCGAGTACCAGGTCTCCCGCTATGACGGCGCGCACCTGCTGCGCGGCGTCCAGGAAGCTTTCCGCCTGCACGCCGCCGCCGGCGCGGTGGAGATCGGCGGGCCGCACGCCGGCCTGGAGCCGTACCGGCCCGAGCGCGATGGCGACCTCGAGGCCTATCTCAAGCGGGTGGGCGCCGCCGGCACCGCCAGCAACCGGCTGGCCGTCTTCTCGGCCCACCAGATGGGCACGGCCCGGATGGGCGGCCGGCGCGCGCAGGCCGTGCTCACGCCGCAGGGCGAGTGCTGGGACGTCAGCGGCCTGTTTGTGGCCGACGCCGCGGCCTTCCCCACGGCCCTGGGCGTCAACCCGATGCTCACCATCATGGCCCTGGCCCATCGCACGGCGCAGATCATGAAATCCCGGCTGTAGCCGAGTCCCGCCAGCCCCATCATCCCGGAGGTGACCCGTGTCTTACCAATACATCCTCGTCGAGACGCGCGGCCGGGTGGGCCTGGTGCGCTTCAATCGGCCCAAGGAGCTGAACGCCCTCAATGCCGGCTTGATGGAAGAGCTGGTGACGGCCCTGGAAGCTTTCGACGCCGAGCCCGCCATCGGCGCGCTGGTGGTGGCCGGCAACGAGCGCGCCTTCGCGGCCGGCGCCGACATCAAGGAGATGGCCGGCCTGAGCGCCGTGGAGATGCTCACCCGCGACAGCATCGGGCGCTGGGACCGCCTGCGGCGGCTGCGCAAGCCCCTGATCGCGGCTGTGGCCGGCTTCTGCCTGGGCGGCGGCAACGAATTGGCCATGACCTGCGACATGATTGTGGCGGCCGAGACCGCGCGCTTCGGCCAGCCCGAGATCAACATCGGCGTCATCCCGGGCGCCGGCGGCACGCAGCGCCTGACGCGCGCCGTGGGCAAGGCCCTGGCGATGGAGATGGTGCTCAACGGCCGGCTGATCACGGCCGAGGAGGCCTATCGCTGCGGGTTGGTGAACCGGGTCGTGCCGGCCGAGGCCTGCCTGGACGAGGCCGTGGCGCTGGCCCAGCAGATCGCCGAGCGCGCGCCGGTGGCGGTCCGCCTGGCCAAGGAGGCCGTCAACGCCGCCTTTGAAACGCCCCTCACCGACGGCCTGGCCGACGAGCGCCGCGCCTTCTATATGCTCTTCAGCACCGCTGATCAGAAAGAGGGCATGGCCGCCTTTATCGAAAAACGCCCGCCGCAGTGGCAGGGCCGGTGAGCGCCATGCCCCTGGAATCCCTCAGCTGCCCAAAATGCGGGGCGCCCCTGCACCTGGAGGCCGGCCAGACGCTCACCGTCTGCCTGTACTGCAATTCCACCGTGCGCGTGCCGGCCGCCGGCGCCGCCGCGCCGACGGCGGCGGTGGTGGAGCGCGCCCTGCCGGAGGCCGATCTGGAGGCCGTGAAGAAGCTGCTGGGGACGGGCCGGCGCGCGGAGGCCCTGGCCGCCTACCGCCAGATGACGGGCGCCGACGCGGCCGAAACCGAGGCCGCCGTGGAGAATCTGGGCCGCCAGCTGACGGCGGCCGTGCTGTACCGCCAGCTCCTGCGCCCGGTGGGCCTCGTCCTCTTTCTGGCGTTCACACTCTTGCTGGCCGCCGTGATCGGCGGCTGGCTGGCCGGCTGGCTGAACCCGTGGGTGGCGCTGGTGGTGGGCGCGCTGGCCGCCTGGCAGTGGGTGTTCTTCCTCGGGCCGCTGGTCCGGACCGTGCGCTACTGGCGCGCGCCGATCGCCGAGGCCGTCACGCTCAAGCTGGCGCCGATCGGCGTCTTCAAGCGCTCCGGCGAGGATATCTTCGCCTTCCGGGTCTGGCTGGAGGTGCGGCCGGCGGCCGGCGCGCCGTTCCGGGCCGAGATCCAGCTGCCGGTGCGCGAATCCAACCTGGCGCGCGCCCGCGCGGGCGCTGTGCTGCGGGTCAAATCCTTCCCCGGCGACCCGGCCAGCGTGCTCTTCCACGAAAAGGCGGAAGGCAGTTAGGCCCGCTCAGTGCGCGGGCTCGGCGCCCTGCGCCGCGAACGCCATCGTGTACAGCTCGAAGTAGCGTCCGCGCTTCTCCAGCAGCTCGCGGTGGGTGCCCGTCTCGACGATCTGGCCCTGATCCATCACCACGATCAGGTCGGCCCGCGTGATTGTTGACAGCCGGTGGGCGATGACGAAGGCCGTCCGGTCCTGGAGCAGGCGCTCCAGCGCGGCCTGGATCACGCGTTCGGTCTGGGTGTCCACGCTGGAGGTGGCCTCGTCCAGGATCAGGATGCGCGGGTCGGCCAGCAGGGCGCGGGCGAACGAGACCAGCTGCTTCTGGCCGCCGGAGAGGATGGCGCCGCCCTCGCCGACCTTGGCCTCGTACCCCTCGTCCAGCGCGGCGATGAAGTCGTGCGCGCCCACCGCCCGGGCGGCCGCCTCGATCTCGGCCGGCGCCGCGTCCAGGCGCCCGTAGGCGATGTTCTCGCGCACCGTGCCCGAGAACAGGAAGGGCTCCTGCAGCACCACGCCCATCTACTGGCGCAGGGAGGCCTGCGTCACCGTCCGCACGTCCACCCCGTCGATCAGCACCGCGCCCGCCGTCACATCGTAGAAGCGGGAGAGCAATTTCACCAGCGTGGATTTGCCGGCCCCGGTCTCGCCCACCAGCGCCACGGTCTGGCCGGGCGGCACCCGCAGGCTCAGGTCGCGCAGCACCGGCGCGCCGGCCGGGTCGTACTTAAACGTCACCTCGCGGAACTCCACCGCGCCTTGGATGGGGGGCAGCGGCTGGGCGCCGGGCGCGTCCGGCACCTCCACCGGCGTGTCCAGCAATTCGAAGACCCGCTCGCCGCTCACCATCGTGGCCTGGAAGGTGTTGTAGCGCTGCGAGAGGTCGCGGATCGGGTCGAAGAACCGGTCGATGTACAGCGCGAAGGCCACCAGGGTGCCGGCCGTGATCCCGGGCAGGCCCCAGGCCGTGGTGGTGCCGGTCAGCCCCCCGATCACGGCCAGCCCGCCCACGTAAACCACCAGCGCCAGCGCCAGGCTGCCGATGAAATCCACGGTCGGGAAGAACACCGACGTGATCAGCGCGGCGTGGTTGGTGGCCTGGAGCAGCGAGCCATTCACCTGCTGCTCGAAGAAATCCAGGTTGCGGGCCTCGCGGCTGAAGGACTGCACCACGCGCACGCCGACGATGTTCTCGTTCAGCACGGCGTTCACCCAGCCCACCGCCGCGCGCACCTGGCGGTAGCTCTCGCGGGCGCGCCGGCGGAAGACCTCGGTGGCCACGGCCATCAGCGGCAGCACCAGGAAGCTGAGCAGCGAGAGCCGCCAGTTCAGGGCGAGCATGGCGAGCGTGATGCCGAACAGGTCGAAGAAATCGCGCGCCACGGCGATGATGGCCCAGACGATGAACTCGCGGATGACGCTGACGTCGTTGACCAGGCGCGAGACCAGCCGGCCGGTGGCGTAGCGGCTGTAGAAGCTGAGGGCCAGGGCCTGGAGGTGGTCAAAGAGCTGCCGGCGCAGGTCGTAGATGATGTTCTGGCCGGTGCTGGCCATGATGCGGATGCGGAAGAACGTGCCGGCCCAGAAGACGAGGCCGGCCAGAATGTAGAGCGCCACGGCCTGGCCCAGCCGGGCGGAGTTGCCCTGGGCGATGCCCTCATCCAGCGCCACCTTGATCAAGTACGGCCCGGAGACGTAGCCGGTCATGGCCAGCGTCATGCAGACCATGGCGACGGCCAGCTTCCAGCGGTACGGCCGCACGTAGCCCCACAGCCGGCCGGCGATCTGCGGGTCGTAGGCCTTGCCGAGGATGTCGTCGTCGGCGTTCGGGTTGGCCGGCGGCGCGGTCTTGGCCGGGAGGGGTTTGGCGGGCGAGGCAGCAGGAGTGGTCATAGCTTGGCGACGAAAGACGGGGGACGGGCGTTGGGCGGCCGACCCGCGTTGGTTCGGTGACGGCGGCGAATCAGGGGCTGGCCAGCGACGGTCTCAGGCAAAGCGCGCACCGCTGCTCCTTTGTCCGCCGTCTACTTTACCGCGCTCGGCCGCAGCGCCGCGGCCTCCGGCTTGTTGACCGTGTCCGGCCGTTCGGCGCGCGGGTGGTCGGCCGGCTCCAGGCCGGCCTCGGGCGGCTCGTCCAGGAACAGCATCTCGCGCTGGAACTGCTCCTGGTCCTTGAGCTGCAGGTTGTAGATCTCCTGGTACAGGCCAGGCTGCTCCACCAGGTCGGCGTGCCGGCCGCGCTGGACGATGTAGCCGTCCTGGAGCACCAGGATCAGGTCGGCGCGCTTGACCGTGGACAGGCGCTGGGCGATGACGAAGGTAGTGCGCCCGCGCATGAGCACCTCCAGCGCCTGCTGGATCAGGAACTCGGTGCGCGTGTCCACGCTGGAGGTGGCGTCGTCCAGGATCAGCAGGCGCGGGTCCATCAGCAGGGCGCGGGCGATGGCCACCCGTTGGCGCTGGCCGCCGGAGAGGGTCACGCCGCGCTCGCCCACCACCGTGTCGTAGCCCTCCGGCAGGCCCAGGATGAAGTTGTGGGCGCGGGCCGCCTGGGCCGCGGCCACGATCTCGGCCTCGCCGGCCTCCGGCCGGCCGTAGGCGATGTTCTCGCGCAGTGTGGCCGAGAAGAGCAGCGAGGTCTGCAGCACCAGGCCGATCTGGGCGCGCAGTGAGCGCAGGCCCACGGCGCGGATGTCCTGCCCGTCGATCAGCACGCGGCCGGCCGTCGGGTCGTAGAAGCGCGGCAGCAGGTTCACCAGGCTGGTCTTGCCGCTGCCGGTCGGGCCGATCAGGGCGATCACCTGGTTGGGCTGGGCCTCGAACTCCACGTTGTGCAGGGCGCGCTTCTCGCCGCGGTAGCTGAACGAGACGGCCTCGAAGCGCACGTGGCCGCGCACCGGCGGCAGGGCCGGCGCGCCGGCCGCGGACCGGATCTCCTCCGGGATATCCAGGATCTCGTAGATCCGCTGGCCGCCGGCGGCGGCCTCGCCTAGCGCGCCGATGGCGAAGCCCAGCTGCTGCACCGGCGCGGCCAGCATCAGCAGGTAGGCGTTGAAGGCCACCACCTCGCCCAGCGTCAGCGCGCCCGTGATGGCCATGCCGCCGCCGATCCACAGCACCAGGGTGGTGGCCGCCATCACCAGC
>JAEURL010000628.1 GCA_016789165.1 Anaerolineales bacterium
GCTCCGCCAAGGACATGCAGCAGGCGGTGCTGGACGCCGTCCAGCGCAACGAGACGTGGCGCGGCCGGCACTGCATCAACCTGCTCGCCCCGGAGGCGCCCACCAGCCCGACCGTGCGGGCGCTGTGGGCCAGCGAGGTCGGCATCCGGGCGGCGGAGGGCCACATCGGCTCGGTCAACCGCTGGTTCGTGGGCACCCAGCACATCGACGAGATTGAAGCGCTGTGCATGGAGCTGCTCAAGCGCGTCTTCCGCGCCCGCTACGCCGATCACCGCCTGATGGGCAGCATGCTGGGCAACCTGACCGTTTACGCCGCGCTGACCCAGCCCGGCGACGTGATCATGTCGGTGGCCCAGCCGCTGGGCGGCCACTCCTCCAACCGCCCGGACGGGCCGGCCGGCGTGCGCGGCCTCCGGATCGTGGACGTGCCCATGGACCCGGTGGAGCTGGAGGTGGACCTGGACCTCTTCCGGCGGATGGCCCCGCTCGTCCGGCCCAAGCTGGTGACGCTGGGCGTCTCGATGACGCTCTTCCCGTTTCCGGTCCAGGCCATGCAGGCGGTGCTGGCCGATTGGGGCGGCCGGCTCTTCTTCGACGGCGCGCACCAACTGGGCCTGATTGCGGGC
This sequence comes from Anaerolineales bacterium, assembly GCA_016789165.1. Classification (GTDB taxonomy): domain Bacteria; phylum Chloroflexota; class Anaerolineae; order Anaerolineales; family UBA6663; genus SpSt-583. The sequence continues at coordinate 627 of JAEURL010000628.1, forward strand.
GGGCAGTTCCAGGACCCGCTGGGTGAGGGCGCGGCCGTGCTCACCGGCTCAGCCGGCAAGACCTTCAGCGGCCCGCAAAGCGGCGTCATCGTCTGGAATGATCCCGCGCTGACCGGCCCGCTGACGCACGCCATCTTCCCCACCCTGGTGGCCACCCACCAGGTAAACCGCGTGGCGGCCCTGGCCGTCTCAGCCGCCGAGATGCTGGAGTTTGGCCGGGAGTATATGGCCCAGATCGTGCGCAACGCCCAGGCGCTGGGGGCCGCGCTGCACAAGCGCGGCGTGCCGGTGCTGGGCGCGCACAAGGGCTTCACGGCCACGCAGCAGGTCATCGCCGACGTGCGCGGCTTCGGGGGCGGGCTGGAGGTGGCCCAGCGGCTGGCGCGCGCCAACCTGATCACCAACAAGAACCTGATCCCGGGCGATCGGCCCGAGGATTGGGACCGGCCGGGCGGCCTGCGGCTGGGCGCGATTGAGGTGACGCGGCTGGGGATGCGCGAAGCGGAGATGGATCAGATCGCGGACTTCATGGCCCGCGTGCTGGTGGAGCGTATTCCCCCAGAGCAGGTGCTGGAGGACGTGGTGGACTTCCGCCAGCCCTACCAGACCCTGTACTACAACTTCGACCACGGCCGGCCGGCGGCGGTGCGGCCCTAGCCCACCAAGGCGCGCAGGTTGGCCGGCGGCGTGGCCGGCAGCAGGTCACAGCCGGGCCAGACCGCGTCCACGCCGGCCGCGCGGGCCGCCGCGGCACTGGCCCGCACGGCGGCCTCGTCGCCCTCGGCCAGCACGGCCACGGGGTCCAGGTTCCCGAAGAGCAGCCGCTCCGGCCCCAGCGCCGCGCGCGCCTGGGCCAGGTCGGTCAGCTGATCCACGCTGAGCGCCTCGGCGCCGGCCTCGGCCAGCAGCGGCAGGGCGGCGGCATTCAGCCGGCCGCAGACGCTCAGCACCCGCGGCCCGCGCAGGGCGCGCACCAATGCCTGCAGCGGCGGCAGGACGTGCCGCCGGAAGGCGCGCGGGCCGATCACGCCGGGCGAGCCCCCCATTTCATGGATGGTGATGAAGTCCGCGCCGGCCGCCTGATACAGCGCGGCCGACCGCGCCAGGGCTTCCGCGCAGGCCGCCAGCGCCGGCGCCAGGCTGGCCGGCTGTTCGCCGAGGGCCAGGTAGAGCGCATTGGGGGGCGTGAGGATCGAGAGCAGGCTGAACGGCCCCGGCACCCAGGCCCCCACGACCAAATCCGCGCCGGCCCGCCCGCGCAGCTGGCGGATGGCCTCGGCCAGGGCCGGCAGCCGGCCGCGCCTTTCGAAGTCGGCCGGCACTGGCACGACCAGGCCAGCCACCGCCTCGGCCAGGGGCCGGCTCACCTGCGGCAGGCGCGGCAGCGGATCATCCCCATAGAAATCCACCCCCGCGCCCAGCGCCTCAGCCTCCACACACATATCCAACGGCAGCGCGGCGGACGGCCAGCCGGTGAGGGCGGCCGTGCTGGCCGCCGCCTGGGCCAGGCGGGCCGGGTCGGGGTGGACTTCAGCCAGGCGCAGACCGGCCGCGCTCAGGCCGGCGGCGGTGACGTGGATCAGGCCGCTGAAGGCCGGAGCGGGCTGAGGGCGGGCGCCGGCCAGCAGGGCCAGGATTTCGGCACGAGCGACAGAGGGCATGGCGGTGGTCCAATCACGCAGCGGGTGAAGATACCGGGTGTCACGCTGGCCTGGGACTTATACCACGGCGGCGCGAACTGTCCCAGCGCGTCGGCGCGCCAATTAAGGCGGGCCTCCGGGGTAGCTCCGGAGGCCCGCTGGAAAACGGAAGAACGAGGGCGGCGGAGCGCCGGCTCAGTTCAGGGGCCGGCCGCCGTCCACGGGGATGATGCAGCCGGTGGAGAACTTCAACGAGGTGGCCACGGCCAGGATGGCCTCGGCCACATCCTCGGCCTGGGCCAGCCGCGCCAGCGGGGTCTTTTGGCGCTGGACCTCCAGGATGGCGGGATCCATGCGCTTGGCGTACTCGCCCTCCACCCAGCCGGGCGCCACGGCCACCACCCGGATGGCTGGCGCCAGCGCGCGCGCCAGGGAAAGGGTCATGGCGTTGACGGCGGCCTTGGAGGCGCAGTAAGCCACGTTGCTGCCGATGCCGGTGGTGCCGGCGATGGAGGAGATGTTGATCACCAGGCCGCGCTCGCCGTCGGCGCGCGGGGCGGCCAGCAGGCCGCGGAAGGCGCGCACGCACGCGAACGAGCCGCGCCAGTTGACGCGGAAGATGGCGTCGATCAGCTCGTCGTCCAGGCCGTCCAGATCATCATGGGCCACCGGGCGCGTGATGCCCGCGCAGTTCACGAGCACGTCCAGCCGGCCGTAGCGCTCGGCGATCTGGTCGGCCAGGCCCTTCAAGCCGGCGCTGTCGTCCACGGCGACGGAGACCCCCCAGTGGCCGGCGCCGGGCAGGCCGGCCGCCGTCTCCTGGGCGCGTTCGCCGTTCAGGTCGGTGATGATGACGCGCGCCTCCGCCTCCGCCAAGCGGCGCGCGATCACGGAGCCGATGCCGCCGGCGCCCCCGGTGACGACCACGACCTGGTTGGCGAGTGATAACGTGATGCCCATGCAGTCTCCTCCATCTGGCTGGGGTGGGAATTGGCCGAGGGCGCGGCCGGCGGGCGCCGCGCCCTCGCTTGACGATCCGGGTCAGGCGGCGGTTCAGGCCTTGGCCGGCTGGGCCGGCTCCGGGCGGGCGTCGCCGTAGCGCGCCAGGCGCAGGTCAGCCTGGGCCTTATGCGCCCAGAAGTACTCGATGGCGCACAGCCGCGAGCAGTACTCGCCGATGACCACGCTGGCCTCCGGCGTGACCTTCTGATAGGTGACGGTCTTCAGGAACTTGCCCACCCACAGCCCGCCGGTGTAGCGCGCCGCCTTGTTGGTGGGCAGGGTGTGGTTGGTGCCGATGACCTTGTCGCCGTAGGCGACGTTGGTCTCCTTGCCCAGGAACAGCGCGCCGTAGTTGGTCATGCGCTGGAGGAAGTAGTCCGGGTCGGCGGTCAGGATCTCGACGTGCTCGGAGGCGACGATGTCGGCCTCGCGCACGGCCTCTTCCAGGCTGTCCACCAGCAGGACGCGCCCGTAATCGCGCCAGGACACGCTGGCGATGTCGGCCGTGGCCAGGGTCTGGAGCTGGCGGTCGATCTCGGCCAGGGTGGCGTGCGCCAGCTGCTCGCTGGTGGTGATCAGGACGGCCGGCGAGGTCGGGCCGTGCTCGGCCTGGCCGAGCAGGTCGGTGGCCACCAACTCGGCGTCGGCGGTCTCAAACGCCACCCCCAGCACCACGGTCGGGCCGGCCCGCCGGTCGATGCCCACCGTCCCGAAGAGCGCCCGCTTGGCCTCGGCCACGTAGGCGTTGCCCGGCCCCACCAGCATATCCACCGGGGCGATGGTCTCGGTGCCGAGGGCCATGGCCGCCACGGCCTGCACCCCGCCGAGCAGATAGATCTCATCCGCGCCGGCCAGGTGCATGGCGGCGATGGTGGCGGCCGGCGTCTTGCCGGCCAGCGGCGGCGTGCAGCCGATGACGCGCTTCACGCCCGCCACCTTGGCGGTCAGGATGCTCATGTGCGCGGAGGCCACCATCGGGTAGCGGCCGCCCGGCACGTAGCAGCCGCAGCTGTTGACGGGGATGTTCTTGTGGCCCAGGATCACGCCGGGCAGGGTCTCCACCTCCACGTCCTGCAGCGCCGCCCGCTGAACCTCGGCGAAGCGCCGGATCTGGGCCTGGGCGAACTTGATGTCCGCGATGGTCTGGGCCGGCACGCTGGCGACGATGGCCTCGATCTCCTCCGGCGAGAGGCGGAAGCTGGGCGGCGACCACTTGTCGAGGCGCTCGGAGATGGCGCGCACCGCCGCGTCGCCGCCTTGGCGCACTTCCTCGATCAGGCCGTCGACGACCTGGCGGACCTTGACCTGGGCGGCCACCGCCTGGGGGTCTTGCGTGGTGATGCCGGATTTAATGACTTTCATGGTCGCTCTCCTGTGCTTGGAATAGGTGACGAACAATGCGGCTGCGCGAAGCAGCCCGAAGTTTTGGACAGGCGCCTAGCCCGGTCCGGCCGGCCGGCGGGGTCAGGCATGGTAGTGGCGCAGGGCCGCCAGCGCCCGGGCCCATTTCTCCAGCCGGCGCTCGCGCTCGGGCGCGCTCAGGCGCGGGTGATAGCTGGCCTCCGCCTCCCAGCGCGCGGCCAGGTCGGCCAGCGGCCAGCCCAGCGCGGAATGGGCGGCCAGCTGGGCCACGCCCATGGCCGTGGCCTCGCGCGCCGCGGCCACCCGCACCTCCACCTGCAGCAGGTCGGCGATGGCCTGCATGAGGTAGGGGTTGCCGGCCGGCCCGCCGTCCACCTTAAGGTCGGTGGGCTGGCGGCCGGCATCCTGGGCCATGGCGGTCACCACCTCGTAGACCCGGCAGGCGATCCCGTCCAGGGTGGCGCGGGCCAGGTCCTCCGGCCCGGTGCCGCGGCTCAGCCCGAAGATCGCGCCGCGGGCGGCGGCGTTCCAGTGCGGGGCGGCCAGCCCTTGCAGCGCCGGCACAAAAACCACCTCCTGGTCGGCTGAGCGGGCCGCGGCGGCCGCGCTGGCGGCCGGGTCCGGGATCAGCTTCAGGCTTTCGGCCAGCCATTGCACGGCCGCGCCGGTGACGAAGATGCCGCCGTCCAGGGCGTAGGCGGTCTGGTCGCCGAATTTCCAGGCGACCGTGGTCAGCAGGCCGTTGGCCGACAGGCGCATCTCGGCCCCGATGTTCATCAGCAGGAAACTGCCGGTGCCGAACGTGCACTTCATCTCGCCCGGCGCGAAGCAGGCCTGCCCGAACAGCGCGGCCTGCTGGTCCACCAACAGGGCGTGCAAGGGCACGGGCCGGCCCTGGCCGAAGTCCAGGTCGCCCACATAGCCGGCCGAGGGGCGCACCTCCGGCAGGAGCCCGCGCTGCGCGCCAAACAGGGTGAGCAGGGCGTCATCCCAATCGAAGCGATTGACGTCGAAGAAGAGCGTGCGCGAGGCGGTCGAGG
>JAEURL010000664.1 GCA_016789165.1 Anaerolineales bacterium
TGGCCGGCCTGCAGGTGGTGGAGCTGCCCTCCGACCCGCGCGGCAACATCGACCTGGCCGCGCTCAAGGCCGTCTGCGACGATACCGTCGTCGGCCTGATGATCACCAACCCCAATACCCTCGGCCTGTTCGAGGAGCACATTGAGGAAGTGGTCCAGGCCGTGCATGCCTGCGGCGGCCTGGTGTACGGCGACGGCGCCAACATGAACGCCATTGTGGGCGTGGTGCGGCCCGGCGACCTGGGCTTCGACGTCCTGCACTATAACCTGCACAAGACCTTCTCCACCCCGCACGGCGGCGGCGGCCCCGGCTCCGGGCCGGTGGGGGTCTCGGCCCGGCTGGTGGAATTCCTGCCGGGGCCGGTGGTGGGCGTGCTGGAGCCATCCGCCGGCGGCAAGCCCGCGCGCTACGGCTTCCTCACCCCGGCCAAGTCCATCGGGCGGATGAAGGCCTTCTGGGGCAACTTCGGCATGCGGGTGCGCGCCTACACCTACCTGCGCGTCCACGGCGCCAGCGGCCTGCGCGGCAACTCCGAGAATGCCGTGATCAACGCCAATTACCTGCTCAGCAAGCTGCGCGCCCACTACCACGTGCCGTACGACCGGGTTTGCAAGCACGAGTTCGTGATGGAGGGCAAGTGGCCGGACGCGCCCGGCGTGATCGCCCTGGACATCTCCAAGCGGCTGATGGATTACAACTTCCACCCGCCGACCAACTACTTCCCGCTCATCGTCCACGACGCGCTGATGATCGAGCCGACTGAGACCGAGACCCGCGAGACGCTCGACCTGTTCGCGGACGTGCTGATCAAGATCGCGGAGGAGGCCCACACCCAGCCCGAGCTGCTGCAAGGGGCTCCGCACACCACCCCGCTGGCCCGCCTGGACGAGGTGGGCGCGGCCAAACAGCTGGTGCTGTTCTGCCGGCCCGTTCCGGAGTGGGCGGAAGCCGCCTAGCCCGCGGCGCGGACGCTCCACCTGCATCGCCTGGCCGCTAGGGGCCAGGCGATGTTTTTTTAACCGCTGAAGCCGGCCGCCAGGCGTGCTAGAATTTTAGGACCTCTGTCGTCGTGAATGGCGGTTCGGGAAAGGTGGCGCGGTATGACCCGGAGCAAAGTGAGCCTGGCCTGGCTGGCGGTGTTGGCGCTGGGGGTGACGGCCTGTCTCCCGGAAGGGATGCGGCTGCCCCAGAATGAATTCCTGCCTCTGCTGGAGCGCAAATCCGGGCTGATCGCCTACCTGGGCACGGACGGCAATATCTACATGGTGGACCAGAGCGGGTCCAGCCCGCGCCAGGTGACCACCGACGCCCGGATCGCCGAGAGCGGCTATCGCGTCTATGGCGTGCCCACCTGGACCGCCGATGGCCAGCACCTGGCCTTTGCGGCCTACGAAGGCGAGGGCAACGCCAACCCCACCAAGAACAGCCTGCTGACGGTGGAACGCAATGGCACCACGCCCGTGGAGGCCTACTCCAGCCCGGACTACGTGATCTACTACTCCTGGTCGCCGGACGGCCGGCGGATGGGCGTGCTCTCGGAGACGCCAGGCGGACAGGCGCTGGCCCTCAAGCTGGTGCCGGCCGAGGGCGGCGAGCCCGAGACCCTCGACACCGGCTCGCCCCTGTATTGGACCTGGGCCCCGGACAGCCGCTCGCTGCTCCTGCACGCCAATGGCGCCGCCGGCCGGCTGGCCTTTCTCAACCTGGGGGAGGCGGTGGTGGAGAGCGGCCTGAACGCCGCTCCGTCTGCGTTCAAGGCGCCGGCCTACTCGCCGGACGGCCGGCAGGTGCTGTATGCCACCCAGACCGCGGCCAGCCGCTCCGCGCTGGTGCTGGCCGATCAGGATGGCAGCCACGCCCAAACGCTGCAGGAGTTCGAGCCGGACCAGGACGTGGCTTTCGCCTGGAGCCCGGATGGCCGGCGCGTGGCGTACCTGTCCACGCCCCAGCTGGCCGGCCCGATCACGGTGATTGACCCGGCCGGGCGCCAGGACCCGCTCAGCATCGAGGAGGAAGCCTACGGCTTCTTCTGGTCGCCCGACAGCCGCTCGCTGGCCTACTTTGCCACGGAGACCCTCACGCCGGAAGACAACCCCGACCTGACTGAGCCGATCACGGTTTGGAAGCTGATGGTCCTGGATGCGCGCAGCGGCGCCGTCCGCCGGCTGACCCGTTTCCAGCCGACCGAGCGCTTCCTGCAATTGCTGCCCTTCTTCGATCAATACCATCAGTCGCTGACCATCTGGAGCCCGGACAGCCAGAACCTGGTTGTCTCCGCCTACGGGGCGCCGGACCAGCCCGGCTTGTTTGTGGTGGCGGCCTCCGGCCACCTGGAGCCGCGCTTCATCGCCGAAGGGCTGCTGGGGGTCTGGTCCTGGAAGTAACGAGCGGCCGGCCGCGCCGCGCCGAGAAACGAAAGCCGCCGGTGGTCAGCCGGCGGCTTTTTGTTGGCAGGCAGCGGGCCGCTTGAGCGGGCGGCCGGCTATGGCTGGGCGTCCTTCTTCTCGGCCGGCTCGTCCTTGGCCGGGGCGGGCGCCGGTTCGGGGGCCGGGCGGCGGGCCAGGTCTTCTGGCCGGGGCGGCGGCATCATGCGCGCCGGGGCCTGGCGAGGCGCCGGGGCGGGCGCCACCACGGCGCTGCCCGTTTCCCGGTTGGCCTCCGCGGCCGGCGGTTCGGCCGGGGCCGGCTGGCTGGGGATGGCCTCCACCGCCGCGGCGGGCGCGGGCGCCGGCTCCGGCAGCGGGAGCCGGGCGGCCGGCAATTGGGCGGAGCGGCGGGCCGCCACGATCGAGCCGGTGGGCCGCCAGCCGTTATCGCCCAGGTATTCCATCACCTCATCGTGCGAGAGGTCGTTCTTTTCCAGCAAGGCCTGGGTGATCGCCTCCAGCTCGCCGAAATGGGCGCGCAGCAGGTTCTCGGTCTGCTCCTCCAGGGTCTTCCAGAAGCGCTCGATCAGGGGCGTGGCGCTGGGCGGCACGCCGTTGGTGCCGCCGTTTTCGGCCCCCAGCACGGGCGGGCCAAAGTAGCCGAGCGTGTACAGGCGCCAGATATTCCAGCGGATGTTGCGGTTGTCGCCGAAGGCGCCCGTCCAGTACTCGCCGGTGGCCAGTTTGACGCCGACGTGGCCGGCCATGGAGACCATGATGTCGGCCGCGATGCGCCGCAGGGGCTCGACGTAGACCTCCACCCGGTCCACGGGCAGCATGTAGCCGTAGGCGCCGCCGCGCCGCACGATGCTGACGCGCACGATGCGCTGATCGGGCATCAGGTAGTGCTGGGCCACCGCGTGGCCGGCCTCGTGGTAGGCCACCTGGCGGCGCTGCTCGGGGTCCATCTCCTCGATCGGCTGCTCGATGCCCAGGAACTGCTCCTGCAGGGCCTGGTCGATATCGCGCTGGGAGATGCGGTCGCGGCCCTTGAAGAGCGCGATGCGCACGGCGTCCTTGGTGATGGCCGAGGCGATCTGGGCCGGCGTGGTGTGCGGGGTGTCCTCCACGATGGCCTCGATGTCCACGGTGTCATCGTGCTTGATCTTGGTCAGATAGCCGCGGATCACCTCGCGCCGGCCGGCCTTGTCCGGCGGGTCCACGTTGATCTTCTGGTCAAAACGGCCGGGGCGCAGCAGGGCCGGGTCCAGCACGTCCGGGCGGTTGGTGGAGCCCATGAACAGGACGTGCCAGTGGCGCTTGGGCGTCTCTTTGCCGATGAAACCGTACCAGCGGTCACGCAGGCGCTCGTGCCAGCGCTTGTCCTCGATGCCGTCCATCTCGTACAGCAGGCGCGTCAGCGCGCCGCTGAAGCCGCCCATCATGCCGCCCATGCCGCCCATCATGCCGCCGGCGCCGCCCATCACGCCGCCGCGGCTCATGCCCACCGCGTCGATCTCGTCGATGTAGGCGATGCAAGCGCCGTATTCGCGGGCCAGCTTCTTGGCCTTGCCCACGAACTGCATCATGCGCAGCACGTCCACGCCCCAGAACATGCCGCGGAAGCCGGAGCCCTCCACGGAGATGAAGGGGATGCCGGCCTCGCCGGCCATGGCCTTGGCCAGCATGGTCTTGCCGGTGCCGGGCGGGCCGTAGAGCAGGATGCCGTTGATGTACTTGCCGCCCATCCGCACGAACTGCTCGCGGTCGGAGAGCAGGCTGATCCACTGCTTCACCAGATTCACCAGGGTCGGCTGGCCCCAGTATTCCTTGAAGGTCACTGATTTGGCGTCTTCGGGCCGGATGGTCTCCATCTTGGTCTGGCTCATGAACCAGAAGATGGCCACGAACTGGATGA
>JAEURL010000673.1 GCA_016789165.1 Anaerolineales bacterium
GGCTGTACCAGATCAGGAAGGGGCTGAGCGCCAGCCAGAGCGCGGCCAGCCGCGCGGCGCGGCGGCCGGCCAGCGCGCGGCCGGCTGGGACGACCACGGCCACACCCAGCAGGCCAGCCAGGACCGAAGGCCAGCGCAGAGCGAACTCGCTCTCGCCGGCCAGGGCCAGCCAGCCCTTCAAGAAGAGGAACTGCAGCGGGGGATTGGGCTCGGAAACCGCGAAGGCCGCCGCCATGTTGGCCAGCGGCAGGCGCGCGAAGCGCACGCTGAAACCCTCGTCGCCGCGCAGCGGCTGGGCGGCCAGCCCGGAGCCGCGCAGCAGGCCGGCCAGCGCCAGCACGCCCACGAGGAGCCAGAACTCAGCGGCCCGGCGGCGGCTCATGTTCGCGCCTCATCACCAACAGAGTCACGTCGCGCCGGACGAAGTGTTCCATGAACGACACGAAGCCCTGGAGCCGGCGGAAGAAGCGCGGCATCTCGGCGGCCGAAATAGCCCGGAAGCCGAACGGCTCATAGAACGGCCCCATGGTGCTCACACAGGTGAGATAGAGCGGGGCGGTGGACTCGGCCGCATCCTGGGCGATCAGCCGCCGGATGATGGCCCCGGCGATGCCCCGCCCGCGATAGGCGGGACGCGTGGCGATGGAGGCCAGTTCGCGGCTGCCGTCGCCGTGGGTCTTGATCTGCCCGGTGCCCGCCACCGCGCCAGTGGCGGCGTCGACGGCCAGCAGGAAGTTGGGCCACTTCAGGCTCAGCGGGTTGATGCCGACTTCGCGGATGATGGCCGTGATGACGGCCTGGTCGGCGGCGGCGGCCGGCCGAAAGCTGATCCCGGCCAACGGGTCGGCAGCCGGCGGTGTCATAGATGTCCGGGCCTCCCTGGCCGGCCGCGGACGGGCCAGGCCAACAACCCGCCGGTGATCAGCAGGCCCAGGGCGGACAACGCGCCGCCCCAGGCCAGGGAAGCCGGCTGATAGCGCAGCGTGACCGCGCGCGGGCCGGCCCCGGAGGCGGCCGGCACCGCCACCGCCAGCAGGGCGCCATCCGCTGGCAGGACGAGGGCCGGCTGGCCGTCCACGTCCGCCCGCCAGCCGGCGTAATAGGGCTCGCTGACCACCAGCACGGCCGGCGCCTCCGTCTGGATAGCGAACTCCAGCCGGCCGGGCACGTCCGCGAGCACGCTCACCGGGCCGGCGTTCGGCGCGGCCTCGGCGGGAGCCGGCAGGAACACGGTCGCAAATGGATCAAAGTCCGCGGCGGCCAGCCCCGCCCACAGGTCTTCGCCGGCCGCCACGCGAATCGACTGGGCCAGCCAGGCCCGGCGCGGCTCGGCCAACAGGCGCTGGGTGCGGGTGGGGTTGCCTTTCTCATCCGGAACCGCGCCTTCGGCCGCCAACTCGCTGGCGATCCGCTGGCCCTGCGCGTCAAACAGGTCCGCGCGCCAGGTGACCACATGGCGCACGCCCAACAGCGCCCAGCGCACAGCCTCCGGGGCGCGCTCCAGCAAGCGGGCGTAGCCCGCGATCTGGTACGGCGTGCGGCCTTCAATCCCGGAGTAGCCGTAGGCGCAGCCGGCGTGGCCGGGCAGCCGGAAATCGTCCTGCACGCGGAAGAAGCCGGCCTCGGCCGTGATCGGGGCGATGACGGGATCGGGCGGGTAAGCGGCGTAGGCCGGGCGCACGTTCAGGCCGCGATTGGCCGAGAAGAGGTCCACCACGGCCACGGCCACGAAGAGCGCCGGCGTCCAGCGGCGCAGGGCCGGCACCCGGGCGCGGACCCACAGCACGGCCAGGGTCAGCCCGGCCATGAGCGCCCAGCGGCCGAGCGTGTCCGCGGCGGCGGCCCAATCCAGGCCGGCCAGGGCCGTGGCCAGCACCAGCAGCAGCAACCCCAATGCGACCACGGTCAGGGCCAGGCCGGCGCGCGTCAGGCGCGCGAACTGGCGGCGGGCGGGCCGGCTGAGCGCGCTCAGGGCCGCGTCCGCGCCGAAGGCGGCCAGCACGGCCAGGGCCAGGCTGACGATCAGGGCCAGGCGCTCGGCGCCCCGGAAGAGCGCCAGGCCGGGCACCAGCCAGTAGACGGCGTCGTAGGCGGCGGCCTGCGCGCCGAAGGTCAGCACCAGGCTCACCAGGGCGGCGCCGGCCCAGAAGCGCACCTCGCTCAGGCGGCGCGTGAGCGCGAAGGCCGCCAACCCCAGCGGCAGCAGCCCCACGTAGAGCGGGCTCCACACGCTGGTGAGGCCCGGCACCAGCAGCTGGCCCAAGTCCTGGAACAAAAAGCCGTGGGCGGCCTGGGTGTAGGGCACCGAGGCGCGCGTGGAGGCGGCCACGAATTCCAGGGAGGGCAGGAGCTGGGCGCCCGTGAGCAGGCCGGCGAGCAGGCCGAAGCCGAGGAGCAGGCCAAGCCCGTGGCGCAGGGAACCGGGCG
>JAEURL010000719.1 GCA_016789165.1 Anaerolineales bacterium
AACAGCAGGCCGGCGGCCAACAGCATGGCGGCTGTGTCCAGGGCTTGTTGGGCGCGTTGCCGGCCGGAGGTGCGGCCAGCCGGCAGGCCGGCCGCGCCCGCCAGGAAGAAGGCGGAACTGGCGAGGGAGACCAGGCCCGCCGACAGGCCCGCGGCGGTCAGGCTCCAACACAGGCTGAGCTGCGCCGCCGCCAGGCTGGCCCAGGCCAGGGCGGCCCGCCGCGAGCGTGGGTGGATCCGCCAGGCTACACCAGCAGCTGTCCCGCCCACGGCCAGGCCCATGATCAGACACAGGGTCCGCGCCGCCAGCGCCCGCTCGGCCGGGGCGGGGACGCCCAGAACGATCCCGGCGCCCAGCCCCAGCGCAAGGACGAAGCCGGCGGTGATCCCCAGCAATAATGGCTCACGCCGCAGAAGGGTGGTCAAGCTCACAATACCTCCAGCCCCGAGGCGCGTGGGACCCGACGTGGGCCGCGTCAAGGCTGCGGCATCGCTAGAATGGGTGATGAGTGTGCGGGGAGTCGTCCGGCCGGACGTATCTCACCGTGTTTCGGGCAACAGTTTCTTTTGGCCTGGAAACGATTGCCACCCAAATCCTACCCGGTTGGGTGGGATTTTGTGGTTAGCCCTGGTTGGAGAGCTTCAGGCGACGGCTATTTTTCGTCGCGCTGGCGAGCCTTCTTCTTAGCGAGCAAGGCTGCCGAGGTCGTTCCAGGTGCGGAGGCGGCCGCCGGCGGAGGACTGGACGGACCCGTGGGGGGGGCTTGGGCGGGGGGCTGGGCGGCGACGGATGGCCCGCCGGCGGAGCTCGCTGGCGGCTGGGCGGGCGGCGGGCTGGCTGGCCGGCCAGGGGTTGGGTCGCCGCCGGCCCGCTCCTTGGCCTTGAACAGAGCCGACAACTGCTCCACGCGCTCCGGCGCGGCCGAGGCGGCCGGCGGCGGCCGGAGGGCGGCCCAGGCCAACAGGCGGCCCCAGGCGCGGCTCAGATCCTGGCGCGTGATCACCAGCCGGCGCACGGCGATATCCAGCGGCAGAAGCAGGGCCGCCGCCGCCAGCAGCCAGGGCCAGACCGGCTGGGCGGCGCTGGGCGGCTGCGGCAGGTCATGGGCGAAGACCCGGGCATATTCGCCCGTCACCGAGCCACCCCCGGCGGCAGCCGCCAACTGGAGCAGAAAACGAACGTTAGCCGGCGCGGCGGCCGGGTCAGCGGTCTCCGGCGGGACGATCACCTGATACTCGGGCGAGTATGAGAGCACCCAGCCCGCCGTCTGGGCCAGCGCGGCCGGCGCCTCGGCCGGCTGGGCGGGATCAGCGCCGGCCACGCGGATGACGTACGCGCCCTCGGCCTGCGGCGTGAAGGCGGCGGCGTAGCGGCCGGGCGCCACCTGGGAGAGCGTCACCGTCTGGGTTTCCCCATCCGGGTCGACGATGTTGGCCTGGACCGCCAGCCCGTTCAGGTAAGCGCCGGAGTCAGCCTGGGCCTCCACTGTCAGGGTGGCTTGCTCGCCGGAGCGCGTCACCTGGATGTTCGTGGCGGATTGGGCGCCTTCGGTGATGGTGTAGCGCACGGCCTGGGCCCAGAAGCGCGCGAACTGATCCCAGTTCACCCAGGCCTGGGCCCAGCGCCCGGCGGCGTCGGAGGTCCAGGCCACCGAGCGGCCCAGGCCGAACTGCCAGGCGGCCAGAATCGGGTCCGGGGCCTCCGGGTTGGGGCTGTCCGGGTTGACCAGGATGGTCTGGGCCGCGCTCTTGGCGGTGGTGCCGATGTACCCGAGCAGGCGCGGGGCGCTGTCGATGCCGGCCAGGATCGGGCTGGGGTTGATCTGGCGCGGGAAGAACTCCTGCTCCACGATGTAGGCCCGGGTGGCCAGGGTGGTCTCCTCCGCGAAGATGGCCGGGATGGTGGAGGGGTCCGCCGTGAAGTGGTAGACGCCGCCGCCCACCTCCGCCAATTGCGGCAGGAACGGCGCGGCGCCCGGCCCCACGCCCACCGCGGAGAGCGTGATGCCGTCGTCCAGGTTCAAGCGCTGGACCAGCTCCGGAATGCCGGTCGGGTCGGCGCCGCCGTCGGTGAGCAGGATGATGTGCTTCACGGCCGCATCATCCTGGGGCAGGGCGCCGGCCGCCAGTTGCACGCCGGCCAGGATGTCGGTGCCGCCGTCGGCGCGGATGGTGCCCACCGCGTTCATCACGGCGCCGGGGTCGTCCAGCGGCGTGATCGGCACCACCCAGCTGGCCGTATCGTCGAAGGCGATGACGCCCACTTTGTCCGACGGGCTGAGCAGCTCCAGCGAGCGGATGACGGCTTCCTTGGCCAGATCCACTTTCTGCGCGCCGCCGGAGACCTCGGACATGCTGCCCGATTTGTCGATGATGAAGACCAGGGTCAGCCGGGCGCGGCGCTTCTGATCCTTGATCTCCATCTCGACCGGCAAAACGTTGGCCAGTGGCGTGCGGAAGTAGCCGCCCACGCCGTACGAGGTCGGCCCGCCGACGGCCACCAGCCCGCCGCCCAGGTCACGCACGTAGGTCTCCAGGGCCTGCATCTGGCGCAGGCTGAAGGCGCGGGCCGGCACGTCCACCAGGATGACCGAGGCATATTCGGACAGCGCGGGCAACTCCGCCGGCAACTGGGCCGGCTGGATCACGTCCACGGGCAGGTTGGAGGCCCGCAGGGCGGCCACGAGATCGCGCTCGGTGTCCGGGGCGTGGTCGCGCGGCTGCGGGTTGGCCACCAGCAGCAGGCGGGGCGGGCCGGCCACCTGGGCAAAGGCGGCTAGTTCATTGTTCTGGTAGAAGGTGTCGGCGCCGGCGGCCGGCGTGATCTGCACGCGGTAGGCCGCGAAGCCGGGCTCGCCGGCCTGGAGCGGCAAGGAGAAGTTGTTCGGGCCGCGGCGCAGCTGCAGCTCGCCCGTGTAGGCCACGGCGTCGCCGGCCAGCACGCGCACGCCCACCGTCTGTTCGAGCGTTGATTCAATCTGGACTTCGAGCGCGAACTCCTCGCCCTGCCGCAGGCGTGCCGGCGCCTGCACGCCGGTCACCAGCGCCTCCGCGCCGCCGGTCAGCCCGAAGGGCAC
>JAEURL010000675.1 GCA_016789165.1 Anaerolineales bacterium
TCCCGTAACCCGCCTGGTGCGCCAGGAGAAGCGCGGCTTCGGCCTGGCGCGCGCTCGCAACCTGGGCACGCAGCTGGCGGCCGGCCGGCTGGTGATGTTCTTCGACGACGACATGACGGCCGAGCCCGGCCTGGTGGCCGCGCACCTGGCCGCCCACGAGCGGCTGGGCGGGCTGGCGGCCGTTATCGGCCGGGTGCGGCTTTCGCCCAAGGTGCCGGCCACGCCCTTCTGCCGCATCGTGCTGGGCGACGTGTGCGAGCGCTACGACAGCCGGCCGGACGAGCCGCGTTTCCTCGAATACGGCAACGCCTTGTCCTGGCAGACATCCTTCCCGCGCCAGACCCTGCTGGACCTGGGCGGCTACGACGACGGCTACAGCGCCTACGGCTGGGAGGATATCGAGTTCTCCTACCGCGCCACGCGCGCCGGCCTGCGCTTCTATTACGAGCCGGCCGCCGTCAGCCTGCACAACGACCAACGCCAGACCCTGCGCACCCACGGCGCGCGCCTGCACACGGCCTCGCGCATGGCGCCGCAGTTGTTCGCCCAGTATCCGGAGCTGCCGGCCCAGATCCCCATGTATGCGGACAAGGGCCCGCTGGCCTGGGGCCAGGATCCGCCCGGCCTCCTGGCGCGCAAGTTGGCCCGGCAGTTGCTGGCCGCCCCGCCGGTCATGGCCGGCCTGGAGACACTCACCCCGTGGGTGGAGCGCGTGGCGCCCGAGCCCGTCCTGCGGCGCTGGTATTACGGGCTGCTGGGCAGCTATGTGCTGCGCGGCTATCGGGAGGGGCTGGCGGCCGCCCGCCCGGCGCTGGCTGTGCCGACTCCCAAAGCCGCCTGAGCGCGACCCTTCGGCTGGCCGCCTGCTTGGATCATCGCCCCCTTTTTATTATGATTAAGCCCTATCGTTCAGGTCACCGACCCGGCGGCGTCGCCCGGCCTTGACCTGCCTAGGGGGATCCCATGAACGTGCAGTCAACTGCTCAGCCTGTTCTTGGTGTGCGCTGGATGGACTGGCGTGCCTGGCCGTGGTGGGCGCAATGCGTGGCCCTCTGGCTGGTGCTGGTCTTGTCGCTGGCCGGCTTTGTGGGGGCGGGCGTCGTCGATCTGCGCGAGGGCTATGATCCCGTGATCGGCCTGCCGGCCGGGGTCTGGCCCGCCATCTGGGCGCGCTGGGACGCGCCCTATTACTTCAACATCGCCCGCGACGGCTACCAGGCGCACCCTTACGCCATGGGGTACTTCCCGCTCTACCCCTTGTTGATCAAGGGCCTGACTGCCCTGACGGGCCTGCACTTGGTGACGGCCGGCGTGCTGATCGCCCACGGCAGTTACCTGGTGGCGCTGCTGGCCATGTACCGGCTGGCGATGACGTTCCGGGGGGAGGCCGCCTTTGCCTGGCGCGCGGTTGTGGCGCTGGCCGTCTTCCCCTCCGCCTTCTTTTTTCTGGCCATGTACGCCGAGTCGCTGGCCCTGGCGGCCGGCCTGCTGGTGATCGACTTCGCCCTGCGCGGCCGCTGGATTAAGAGCGGGCTGGCGCTGGCGGTGGCCGCCGCTACCCGCCCGGTGGGCTGGCTCCTGGGCCTGGTGCTGCTGGTGGAATTCCTGCGCCGCCGGTCGTTCAACTGGCGCTCGCTGGGCACATTTGCCGCGGCCGGCGCGCTCGGGGCCAGCGGCTTGGTGGTTTACATCCTCTACCTGCATGCCCTGACCGGCTCCTTCACGGCCATCCCGCACGCCACGGCGCTCTGGCTGCGCACCTATGCCTATCCCTGGCAAACCCTGTGGGACAGCCTCGTAATCATGGTGGCCGGCAACGGCGTGCCCGATGACTGGTTTCTGTACGTCAGCAACCTGATCGACCTGGGGTTCACGGTCCTGATCCTGGCCCTGATCGGGTTAGCAATCCGCCGCCTGCCGCTCAGCCTGATCATCTACATGGCCGTATCGGTGGTCTTTTTGCTCAGCCTGCACGGCGTGCGGGTGGTGCCGCTATGGGGTCTGACCCGCTGGGCGGCCTCACTGGCGCCGATCTATCTGGTGCTCGCGGATCGGCTGCGCGGCGGGGTGCGCTTCTGGCTCCTGGCCGGCCTTTCGGCCGCGGCGCAGATCGCCCTGATGGTCTGGTGGGCCAGCGGGCGCTGGGTGGGCTAGGGCCGGCCGATGTCGGAGGCGAAGCGCCCGCGCCTGTCGCGCCGGCACATCCTGCAATTGACGGCCGCCGGCGGTGTGCTGGGGGTGGCCGGCGCGGCCGGTTACGGCGCGGAGTGTCTGCGCGCGGCACCGCCGCCCAAGCCGCGGCCCGGCGCGCCGCCGCCCGAGCCGGCCCGGGCGCCGCTGCTGGTGGTGGCCGGCGACTCGGCGGCCAACCCCTTCGGCCGCTACCTCGGTGAGATCCTGCGCGCCGAGGGCCTCAACCTCTTCCGCCTGATCTCGCTCTCCGCCCTGGCCGCCGAGGACCTGAGCGGCTACGCCCTGATTCTATTGGGCGAGACTCCGCTCACCGCTGACCAGGCCGACCGCCTGCGCGCTTACGTGACCGCCGGCGGCCAACTGGTGGCCATGCGCCCGGACGAACGCCTGGCCGACCTGGGCGGCGTGGCGCTGACGGGCGGCGAAATGGCGGGCGGCTATCTGCAGACCGTTGCCGGCCAGCCGCTGACCGCCGGCCTGGCCGCCGAGCCGCTGCAGTTCCACGGGTCCGCTTGGCTGGCGCGGTTAGCCGGCGCCGAGGCCCTGGCCTGGCTGCAGGCCGCACCGGGGCAGGGGGCCGAGTATCCGGCGCTCACCTGGCACCGCGCCGGCGCCGGCGCGGTCGTCCTTTGGGCCTTTGATCTGGCGCGCAGCGTGGCGCTCACCCGCCAGGGCAACCCGGCCTGGGCCAACCAGGAGCGGGACGGCCTGGACGGCGTGCGCGCCGCCGACATGTTCGTGGACTGGCTGGACCTGGAGCGCGTGGCCATCCCGCAGGCCGACGAGCAGCAGCGCCTGCTGCTGAACGTGATCCAGGCGCTGTGTGAGCCGGCCTTGCCGCTGCCGCGCTTGGGATATTTCCCGGCGGGGGCGGGGGCGGTGCTGGTGGCCACCGGCGACTCGCACGAGAACATGGGCCGCAGCGTGGCGCAGGTGCTGGAACGCGCCGAACGCTTCGCCGGCCGGATGTCCATCTACTACTCGCCGCCGGCTATGTCGTGCGCGCGGCGGGTGGTCCGTCAGGCCCGCTGGTGGGCGGGCGCGCTCCCGCTGGTGGGCGAGCGCGTGCCGGACAGCTTCCCGCTGCCCCGGCCGGCCGAGATCGCGGCCTGGCGCGAGCGCGGCCACGAGTTCACGTTTCACCCCTTCGTCGAAGCCGGCGTGGAAGCCGGCTACCTCGATTACTGGACCCGCTTCCACCTGCTCGGTTACGGCCCCGTCTCGGCGACGACGCGCACCCACCGCATCCTGTGGCAGGGCTGGGCCGAGACCGCGCGCGTCCAGGCGGCCTTCGGCATCGGCCTGAACCTGGACTATTACCACGTCGGCCCGGCGTTTCTGCGGCCGGACGGCACGCCGGCCTTCGGCCACCTCACCGGCAGCGGCCTGCCGCTCAAGTTCGTGGACGAGCAGGGCCAGATCCTGGACGTCTTCCAGCAGAATACGCAGTTGGTGGATGAGCACATGCTGGACGCCCTCGGCGGCCGGGCCCGGCTGAGCGTCGAGCAGGCGCTGGCGGTGGCGCGTGATCTGCTGGATCTCAGCCTGCGCCGCTATCCGGCCGCGCTGGGCGCGCAATTCCACGTGGACCCCTTTGAGTTGGGCGGGCCGGGCGCGGAGAGCGCCGGGCGGTGGCTGGAGGGCGTGCTGGCGTTGGCGGCCGAGCGCGGCGTGCCTGTCCTGCCGGCCGCGCCCTGGCTGGCCTTCTGTGAGGCGCGCCATGCCGTCGTGTTTGAAGCGCTGGCCTGGGACGGCGCGGCCGGCCGGCTGTCCTTCGAGGTCGTCGTTCCGCCCGCGCCGTTCGAATTCGACGTGCTTGTCCCGCAGCGCGCCGCGGCCCGGCGCCTGACGGGCGTGAGCGTGGCGGGGAGCGCGGCGGCCCGCACCTCCGAACGACAGGTGGGCGCCGTCTCCTTTGCCGTAGTGCGCGTGGCCGGCGGCCGGCACACCGTCAGCGCGCAGTACGCGCCCTGACCGCGCCAGCGCTCTTCCTCAACGCACCCCAATAACCATGGCTGGGCCGTGGCTGGCCCATTCAGGTAGCCGGCCAGCGCAACGCTGAGCGGACCATGCGCCGCGGCCCATGGTAGGCCCAAAAGGCTATAAGGGCCGACCTTCCGCGCTTGTACAATTGTTCCTGGAATTAGCCATTTTTATGGAGAGCTAGCCCTGTGACTTCCCTGGCCGCGAACATCAGCGTTGCCATCCCGAACTGGAACGGCGAGGCCGTGCTGCCCGATTGTTTGAACTCGCTGCGTCTGGCGCTGCGCCGGGCCGGCCTGACGGATCGCGTCGACATCGTCATCGCCGATGATCAGAGCACCGATCAGGGGCCGGCCATCGTGCGGCGCGATGTCCCTGAAGTGCGCTGGATCGACATGCCGCAGCGCTCCGGCTTTGGCGTGGTCGCCAACACCGCCGTCCAGCACGCCGCCAACGACTACGTCCTCCTGCTCAACAACGACATCTACGTCGAAGAGGATTTCTTCCAGCACTGGGCCCCGCACTTCGAGGACCCGCAGGTGTTTGCCCTGGCCAGTTGGATGCTGCGCTGGGACCGCCGGACGGTGGATTCCGGCCGGCGCGTGGCCGTGTGGGACAAGGGCCTGATCCGCCACTGGGTGGTGGAGGACCGCGGCCAGGCGCCGCTGCCCACCTTCTATGCCTGCGGCGGCGCCTCGATCTACGACCGGCGCAAGTATCTCGAGATCGGGGGCTTCGATCCGCTCTTTAAACCCATGTACACGGAAGACCTGGACCTGTCTTACGTGGGCTGGAAGCGCGGCTGGAAGGTGCTGTACGAGCCCAAGTGCGTGGTCTATCACCGCAACTCGCACTCCTCCAGCCGGGCCTTCAAGCAGCGCATCAAGTATCTGAACGACACCAAGAACCACTTCCTGTTTGTGTGGAAGAACATCACCGACCCGGTTCTGTTCCGCCAGCACCTGGCCTGGCTGCCGCTGCGCGTGGCGGCCGCGCCGTTTCACGGCCGGCGGCTGCTGACGGCGGCCTTCGTGAAAGCGCTGCGGCAGCTGGACGAGGCGCTGGCGCAGCGGCGCGCCCTCCAGCGCGTCCAGCAGGTGTCCGACCGCGCGCTGTTTGACCTCTTCCGCCCCACCGCGCACGACCTGGCACACTCGCCGTACCAGGGGACGGCGGGCGCCGCGTGAAAGGCGCAGCCATGGAAACACCGCTCGCGCGGCCGGCGGTCACTCCGGAAACCAAGGCGGAGGCGGCGGGGCTGGGCGCCCGTTCGCTGACTGACACGCTGCTGCTCGGCCTGGCGGTCCTGGCCGCCTATTTCGGCCTGTGGAACGCCTACTTTACCCAGGACGACTTCTGGATGCTGGGCTGGGTCCGCCACCGCTCCGGCCTGCTGGACGCCATGCTGGCGCAGCTGGGCTACGGGGTGCGCTTCCTGTTGGATGCTAACCTGTGGCTGCGGGTCCAAGTGCTGGGCCTGGAGCCGGCCGGCTATTACTGGATCAGCCTGCTCCAGCACTTCGGCATCGTCCTGCTGGTCTACGGCCTGGCGCGGGCCTGGACGGGCCGGCGCTGGGTGGCCCTGCTGGCGGGCTTGCTCTTCGCCACCACCCCCACGCACTTCGAGGTCGTCACCTGGATCACGGGCTCCAACTATTCCCTGGCCGCTCTGCCTTACCTGGGCGCGCTGTTCGGCCTGACCCTGTACCGCGCCGGCCGGTCGGTGGCCTGGTACTGGCTTTCCGTGGCCCTGTGTCTGGCGGCGTTGCTGGTGGCCGAGGTGGCCCTCTCCCTGCCGCTGACCCTGCTCGTCTATGACGGGCTGATGGGGCGCGGCCGGCGTCCGTGGCGCGAGTGGCGCTGGACGGACCTGGTGGCGCACGCCCCGTACTGGCTGCTGCTGGGCGGCTATCTTGGGCTGCAGGTGCTCAACCTCCACGCCGGCAGCTCCGAGGCCGCGGTGGCGCGCGAAGCCTTCCGGCCCGGCCTGCACATCCTCACCAACTTGGTCAACCTGGCCTACCTGCCGCTGCCGCCCTACGCCCTGTCCGCCCTGCTGCCCTGGCTGGGGGCG
>JAEURL010000021.1 GCA_016789165.1 Anaerolineales bacterium
GGTCTCGTCCAGGCGCAGCGCGCCCTGGCCGCAGGCCACGGCCGGCCCCTGTTCCGCCTGGAAGACCAGGCCGGGTTCAGCGGGGCCCGCGTCAGGCAGCGGCGCGGCGCGCAGGATCTTAAACGGCTGGCCCTGCCACAGGGCGAAGGCCGCCGGCCAGGGCAGCAAGGCCCGCACGCGCCGGGCCAGGGCCTCGGCCGGCTGGGAGAAATCGAGCCGGCCGTCCTCTTTTTTGAGCTGCGGGGCATACGTGGCCAGGGCCGGGTCCTGCGGCTCGGCCCGCAGCTCGCCGCGCAGGTAGGCCGGCAGCTGCTCGGCCAGCAGCGCCGCGCCGGCTTCGGCCAGCCGCGCGGTCAGGGCCGGCGTGGTGTCGTCTGGCCGGATGGCCTCGGCGCGCCGGGCCAGCAGCGGCCCGGTGTCCAGGCCTGGATCCATCCGCATCAGGGTCACCCCGGTCTCCGCATCGCCGGCCAGAAGGGCGGCCGCAATCGGGGCGGCCCCGCGCCAGCGCGGCAGGAGCGAAGCGTGGACGTTCAGGCACCCCCAACGCGGGAGGTCGAGTACGGCCGGCTTGAGGAGCTGGCCGAAGGCCGCCACCACGATCAGGTCCGGCTGCCAGGCCGTCAACTGGGCCATGGCCTCCGGCTCGCGCAGGCGGGCCGGCTGGATAATGGGCAAGCCGGCCGCCAGGGCGAACTGCTTGACGGGCGGCGGACTGAGCTTTTGGCCGCGGCCGGCCGGCCGGTCCGGCTGGGTGACCACACCCACCACCTGGCCCAGGGCGGTCAGCGCGCGCAGGCTGGGCACCGCGAAATCGGGCGTGCCCATGTAGACGAGGCGGACGGGGGCGGACATGGCCGGCATTCTAGCACAGCCAATTCGCGGCTTGCTCATCTGCGCAAATAGCATAGAATCGCGCTCGAAACCTATTGGCTCATAAGGAGAGGACCATGACGGATCAACCGATCGGCGGGGGTATGTCAGGGGATGTGACCAGTGACGACAAGCTGTGGGCGCTGCTGGCTTACGTGCTAAGCCCCATCGTTCCAGTCATCCTCCTGATCTGGGAGGAGAAGAAGAACCGGCCGTTCATCCGCAGCCACAATGTCCAGGCCTTGGTGCTGGGCCTGGCCGCGGCTGTGATCAGCTCGGTGGTGGGCGGCGTGACGCTGGGGATTGGCTGCTGCATCGGGATCCTGCCGTGGATCTATCAGATCTATTGCGGCGTGCAGGCGTACGGTGGGAAATCGGTGACCATCCCCGTGATCACGGATTTCGTCAAGAACCAGGGCTGGGCTTAGCCAGCCGCCTGACACCGTATCGACCGCGGGCCCGCCTCTGGCGGGCCCGTTTTGTTACAACCCGCCGGCCGGCCGTGCGTAGAATGTGGCAGGAGGTTCACCATGTCTACTGAAATTTCCCCCGCCAGCGCCGATTTTCAATCCGGGAGCGGGCCGGCGGCCGCGGTCTCCGGCGACGAGCGCACCTGGGCCACGTTGGCCCACTGGACCATTCTGCTCAACCTGGTCACCGGCTTTCTGGGGCCGATTGCGGCCCTGATCGTCTACTTCATGTACCGCGACCGGTCGCGCTATGTGAGCTACCACGCCATGCAGAGCTTCGTCTTCCAGTTGATCACCTGGTATGGCGGCGGCCTGCTGGTCGGCCTGGTCTGGTCGATTACGGGCCTGCTCTCGATTGTGCTGGTCGGCCTGTTCCTGATCCCGATCGCGTGCGTGGTGACGGCCGTCATCGGCCTGCTGCCGGTGGGCGGGCTGGTCTACAGCGTCTGGGCCGGCCTGGAGACCAACCAGGGCAAGGATTTCAAGTACTGGCTCGTGGGCGACTGGGTGCGCGGCACCCTGACGGGCTAAGCTGAAACGGCGCGCTGCCGAGCCGCCGGCCAATCAGGCCGGCGGTTTCGTTTAATGAGGCGGGCCTCCCCACGTTTCCTCACTGTGAAAGCGGCCGGGCCTGCGCTAAGATTGGCCCCATGTTGCCCAAGACCTCTAAACGCTGGATCGTTTCCCCGCCGCTGACCCCGGCCGCGCAGGCCGAGTTGGCGGAATTCCCGCCCCTCATCGCCCAATTGCTCTTCAACCGCGGGCACGCCACAGCCGGCGCGGCCCGCGCCTTCCTGGCCGGCGACCTGCCGGCCGGCACGGACCCAATGGCGCTGCGCGGCCTGCCGGAGACCGTGGACCGCGTGCGGCGGGCGGTGGCCGCCCAGGAGCTGATCGTGGTCTACGGCGATTACGACGCCGATGGGGTGACGGCCACGGCCCTGCTGGTGCAGGTGCTGGCCGCGCTGGGCGCCCGGGTGCGGGCTTACATTCCCAGCCGCGAAGACGAGGGCTACGGCCTCAACCATGAGGCCTTGCGGTCGCTCAAGGCCGACGGCGCCGGCCTGGTGATCACCGTGGACTGCGGCATCCGCTCGCTGGCCGAGGCCGAGACTGCGCGCGCCATCGGCCTGGACCTGGTGATCACCGACCACCACACCACCGGCGAGGCTCTGCCGGACGCCCTGGCCGTCATTAATCCCAAGCGCGCGGACGACGAGTACCCGGAGGATCATCTGTCCGGCGCCGGCCTGGCCTTCAAGCTGGCCCAGGGCCTGTTGCGCGGCCAGCCGCAGCCGCCGCTGACGGCCTCGGATGTGCTGGACCTGGTGGCGCTGGGCACCGTGGCGGACCTGGTGCCGCTGGCCGGCGAGAACCGCTGGCTGGTGCGCCAGGGCCTGAAGGTGATCAATCGGCCGCGGCGCGAGGGCCTGAAGGCCCTGATCGAGGTCGCCCGCCTGCGCCTCGGCTCCATTGACGCCGGCAATCTGGGGTTTGCGCTCGGCCCGCGCCTCAACGCGGCCGGCCGGCTTGAGTCGGCCCTGGCCGCCTATGATCTGCTCACCACCACCGACCTGTTTCAGGCCACACAGCTGGCCCAGCAATTGGAGGCCCAGAACCGTGAGCGCCAGGCCCTCACCCGGCAGACGCAGGCCCGGGCGCGCGAGCTGGCCCTGGCCGTCAAGCCGGAGGCCTATCTGCTCTTCGCGGCCGACGCCGACTTCCGCCACGGGGTGGTGGGGTTGGCGGCCGCCCGGCTGACCGAGGAGTTCTACCGGCCGGCCGTGGTGGCCCGCCGCGACGACGACCTGACGCGCGGCTCGGCCCGCAGCATCCGTGAGTTCCACATCACCCAGGCGTTCGATCAGTGCCAGGACCTGTTGATTAAGCATGGCGGCCACGCGGCGGCGGCCGGTTTCACGATGGAGACCGGCCGGGTGGAGGAGCTGGCCGAGCGCCTGCAGGCCCTGGCCGAGCAGGAGTTGGGCGGGCAGGACCTGCGGCCGGCCGTGCGCGTGGACGTGGACCAGGTGCCCTTCGCGGAGCTCACCGGCGACCTGGCCCGCGAGCTGCGGCAGTTTGAGCCGTGCGGCTACGGCAACCCGGCCCCGGTGCTGGCCACGCGCGGCGCGAAGGTGGTCAGCCAGCGCTGGCTGGGGCAGGAGGGCCAGCACCTCAAGCTGACCCTGGCCCACGGGCGGATGACGATGGATGCCATCGCCTTCAACCAGGCCGCCTGGCGTGACAACGTGCCGCCGTACGTCGACGTGGCCTACGCGCTCGAGATCAACGAGTGGAACGGCGAACGGCGCTTGCAGCTCAACGTGCGCGACCTCCAGCCCAGCAGTTAGGGTCGCGACCAGCGTG
>JAEURL010000029.1 GCA_016789165.1 Anaerolineales bacterium
CCGACAACTCCTACAACTCCGACATCCCCTTCAGCCCGGACCCACAGGCGCGCTATTTCTCCGTTTACTACGACAAGAGCGGCGTGGCCGAGCTGCGCCGGACCGAGACCGGCGCGGTGGTGGCGCTGGACGGCACGCCGACTGGCGTGGCCTTCGGAAACGGCTCCAGCAGCCAGTACGCGCTGGTGATGTACGCCGGCGCGCCGGCCGCCTTGTACCGGCTGGACGAGGCCAGCCCGGTCCGCCTGGCCACGCTGAACGGCGCGGCCGGCGGCTTCGGCCCCTTGAACTTCAGCCCGGACCCGGAAGCGGCCTACTTTACCGTCACCTATGACACAGCGCGGGCCGAGTTGTGGACGACCCGCGGCGACGAGCCCCACCGCCTGGCGCCGCTGGGGCTGGCGGCCTTCAACCAGTGGTTCGACCTGGCCGGCCAACGGGTGGTGGTCTGGTTTTACGACGAGCGCCTGTTCCTGCTGGACCTGCAGCTGCTCGACCGGCTCGACGGCCGTTCCGCCGAGCTCTCGGCCCAGGACTTGTTGACGCTGGGCTGTGATACCCTGGCGCGGCATGCTTTCGACGAGGCCCAGCTGCGTGATTATCTGGGCGGGGCCGCGCCGCTGGCCTGCCAGTAAAACACCATGACCCTCCTGATCAACGCCGACCGTTTGCGCGCGGATTTTGAAGCGCTCTCCCAGATCGGGGCCACCGGCGACGGCGGGGTAGACCGGCCGTGCTGGAGCCCCGCGCACCTGGAGGCCCAGCGCTGGTGGCTGGGCCGCGCGGCTGAGGCCGGCCTGGCGCCGCACACCGACCCGGCCGGCAACGTCTCCGCCGTCTGGCCATCCGCCCAGCCGGGGGCGCGCACCCTCTTGGTGGGCTCCCACACGGATTCGGTCCCGCGCGGCGGCCGCTTCGACGGCGCGTTGGGCGTGCTGGCCGCGCTGGAGGCGGCCCGCAGCCTGCGCGAGGCCGGCCTGAGCCTGCCCGTGCACATCGAGGTGATCGACTTCGCCGATGAGGAGGGCACCCTGCTTGGCCTGCTGGGCAGCAAAGCCCTGGCCGGCACCCTGACGGCCGCGGCCCTGGCGGCGCCGCGCGGCGGCCGGCCGGCGCTGGAGGCCGGGATGGCGCGGGCGGGCGTGGCCGAGGCCGGCCTGCTGGCGGCCCGGCGTGACCCGGCCGGCCTGGCCGGCTACCTGGAGCTGCACATCGAGCAGGGCCCGACCCTGATGCGCAACGCCATCCCGATCGGGGTGGTGCAGGGCATCGTGGGCATCCGCTCGCTGCGGCTCACCTACCACGGCCAGGCCAACCACGCCGGCACCACGCCCATGGACCAGCGCCTGGACGCCTCGCTGGGCGCGGCCGCTTTCACGCTCACCGCCCGCGAGCTGGTGCTGCGCGATTTTCCCGGCTGCACCCTCAACATCGGCCACGTGCGGCTGGCGCCCGGCGCCTTCAACATCATCCCAGGCACGGCCGAGTTGGGGGTGGAGTTCCGGGCCCCGGACCTCGGCCGGCTGGACGACCTGCAGAGCGTGCTGCTGGGCCTGGCCGACGTGGTGGGCCGCCAGTTCGGGCTGACGCCGCAGGCCGAGGCCCTGGCCGGGGACTGCGCGCCAACGCCGCTGGGCGCGCGCGCCATCGCGGCCCTGACCGCCGCCGCCGATTCGCTCGCCCTGCGGCACACCACGCTGTTCTCGGGCGCCGGCCACGACGCCATGTCGCTGGCGCCGCTGACCGAGGCCGGCATGGTCTTCATCCCCTCCCGGGCCGGAGTCAGCCACGCGCCGCAGGAGTTCTCCGAATGGGAGGACTGCGTCAACGGCGCCAACGTCCTCCTGCGCGCCGCCCTGGCCCTGGCCTCCGCACCGTAATATGCCTCACCGTATCCTGGCCCTCCCGCTCGGACCCATCCAGACCAATTGTTACCTTGTCGCCGACGTGGAGGCGCGGGCGGCGGTGGTGATCGACCCCGGCGACGAGGCCGGGCGTGTCCTGGACGTTCTGCGCAAGAACGCCTGGGACTTGCAGTACATCCTGCTCACCCACGCCCATTTCGATCACATCGGGGCGGTGGCCGCCATCGCGGCCGACCGGCGGGCGCCGCTGGCCCTCCACCCGCTGGACATGCCGCTGCTGCGCGCCGGGGGCGGGGCGCGGCTCTTCGGCCTGGACATCCCCACCCCGCCGGAGCCGGACGTGCTGCTGGAGGCCGGCCAGGTGCTGACCTGCGGGGCCCTGACCTTCCTGGTGCTGCACGTGCCCGGCCACACGCCCGGCCACGTGGCTTTCTACTGCCCCCAGGCCGGCGCCGTCTTCAGCGGCGACGTGCTCTTCCAGGACGGCATCGGCCGCACAGACCTGCCCGGCGGCGATTACGCCACGCTCATGCACAGCCTCAAGGCCGTGCTCCTGCAGCTGCCGCCCGAGACCGTGGTCTATTCCGGCCACGGGCCGGCCACCACCCTGGCGGCCGAACAGCAGGGCAATCCCTTCCTGGCCGATTAGGCGTAACCTTCCGCGCCGCGGCGCGTCTAAGGGGGAGATATGCCTGCCGAACCGGATCTGCTTACCGCCCTGCGCGCCGGCGACCCGGCCGCCTTGGCGGCGCTCTTCGAAGCGCGCGCCGACCAGCTCTATCGACTGGCGCTCAGCCTGCTGCGTGACCCCGCCGAGGCCGAGGACGTGGTCCAGGAGACCTTCCTCAAGGCCCTGACCCGCCTGGAGCAATTCGAAGGCCGGGCGCGCCTGGATACCTGGCTCTACCGGGTGGCCTACAACGCCAGCCTGGATCGGCTGCGCCGGCGCGTGCCCGAGCCGCTGCCGGAGGACGAGCCGGAGGCCGAGGGCGGGCCGCTGCCGCAGGTGATTGTGGAGTGGAGCCTGACGCCGGAGAACCGGCTGCTGGATGCGGAGGCCCGCGCCATGCTGGAGACCGCCATTCAAGCCCTGCCGGCCACGCTGCGCCCGGTCTTTCTCCTGCGCGATATCGAAGGCCTTTCGGGCGAGGAAACCGCCGAGGCCCTGGGCTTGAATGCCGGGGTCGTCAAGGTCCGTCTGCACCGGGCGCGGCTGGCGCTGCGCGAGCGGCTGTCGGCCTACT
The DNA here is from genome assembly GCA_016789165.1 of Anaerolineales bacterium. Lineage (GTDB taxonomy): Bacteria > Chloroflexota > Anaerolineae > Anaerolineales > UBA6663 > SpSt-583. The sequence continues at coordinate 3,110 of JAEURL010000029.1, forward strand.
TCGGCGAACGCCTGGCCCAGACAGGAGCATGAGCATGACCTGCGCGGAACTGATCCGTTACCTTTCGGACTACATCGACCGGAACCTGGACGAGGCCCTGACGGCCGAGGCTGAGGCGCACCTGGCCACTTGCCAGAACTGTCACGTGGTGCTCAATACCACGCAGAAGACCATCGCGCTCTACAAACAGAGCGGCCGGCAGGTGATCCCGGCCGAGCGCCGCACGGCGCTGTTTGCGCGGCTGCAGGCGGCGCTGCCGCCACGGGCTGATTGCGAAGCGTAGCGCCGCGGCGCGCGCTG